>JAGREZ010000257.1 GCA_020446285.1 Geminicoccaceae bacterium | reverse complement strand
TCCATCGACACGCTCAAGAAGCGGATTCCGCAATGGCTCTACGAGTTGATGGAGCTCGGTTACGGCCTGGCGACGACCTGGCGCCTGTGGCGCGCGGCACGGCGCTGCCGTCCGGACCTGCTCTACGAGCGCTACAATCTGCATGCGCCCGCCGGCGCGTTCGTCAGGCGGCTCATGCGGCTGCCGATGATCCTCGAGGTCAACGCGCCGCTGGCCGAGGAACGGGCGCGGCATGACGGGCTCGGGATGCCGCGTTTCGCGCGCGCGGTCGAAGGTTGGATCTGGCGTTCCGCCGACCGGGTGGTCGCCGTTACCGAGGTGCTCGCCGATCGCATCGAAGCGGCCGGGGTCGACCGTTCGCGTATCATCGTCATGCCCAATGGCATCGATCTCGACCGCTTCGACCAAGCACCTGCACCCGAAGAGGCAAAGCGCCGGTTCGGGCTCGAGGGCCGGTTCGTGCTCGGCTTCATCGGTTTCGTGCGCCCATGGCACGGTCTCGACCGTGTGGTCGACTGGCTTGCGCGCACCGGCGACGAACGGATCGTGCTCGCCATTGCCGGCAGCGGCCCGGCCATACCATCCCTGCGCGAGCAGGCCCACAGGCTCGGCATTGCCGACCGGGTGATTTTCCCCGGCGTGATCGAGCGTGACGACGTTCCGGCCTGCCTTGCCGCATTCGACATCGCCCTGCAACCGGCGGTCGTCGACTATGCCTCACCGCTCAAGCTCTTCGAATATATGGCGTCGCGCAAGGCGATCGTGGCACCCCGGACGCCCAATATTGAAGAGATCCTCGAAGATGACCATGACGGCCTTCTGGGCGATCCCGCCGATCTGACCGAACGTCTCGACCGGCTGGTGGCGGATGCCGGCCTGCGCGAACGCCTCGCCGGCGAGGCCCGTGCCACCCTCATCCGCCGCAATCTCACATGGTCCGCCAACGCCGCCCATGTCGAGCGTATCGCCGGCGAACTGGATCCGAATGGCGGCCGGAGCCGCACCACTGCGCCGAAGCCGGCGGATCTCGCCCCGCGATCACCGGACTGAACCGGCATCGCCAGGGCGGCGTGGGCGTGGCGGCCGGCGTGATAGCGGTGGCAGCGGCGGAGCATTCGGGCCCGCTCTTCGCTGTATTGTTTTCCTGCCGCATCGTTCTCCGCCATGACGGCATTCTCCATCACGACGGCTGATCGGCTCCATAAGGAACCGCTGTTTCCCTGACTGCATGTCCTGCATCAGGATGGGTGCCGCGATCGAAACGGATCGCGGAAACCCGGAGACGTCTCATGTCAGTTCCAAAGCTGGTGATCGGCAATCGCAACTATTCGTCATGGTCGCTGCGGCCATGGCTGGTCATGAAGATGGCCGGATTCGCGTTCGAGGAGGTGACGATCCCGCTCGATCATCCCGGTACTGCCGCCGAGATCGCGCGTTATTCGCCTGCCGGTCGGGTCCCGGTGCTGATCGACGGCGATCTTCATATCTGGGATTCGCTCGCGATCATCGAATATGTCGCCGAGGCGCATCCGCAGGTCTGGCCGGCGGAAAGGGCTGCGCGCGCCCGTGCCCGCTCGCTCTCGGCGGAAATGCATGCGGGTTTCACGGCAGTGCGCGAGCGCTACCCCATGAATATCCGTGCCACCGGCAGGAGGATCGAGCCGGGCGAGCCGGAAAAGCAAGATATCGAGCGGATTCGCGGGCTGCTCGGGGATGCGCTCGCACGATCGGGCGGGCCGATGCTGTTCGGTGCGTTCTGCGCGGCGGATGCCATGTTCGCGCCGGTCGTCATGCGTTTTCGTACCTACCGGATCGACCTCGGCGAGGGCGCGCAACAATGGGCTGAAACGCTCTCGGCGCTTTCGCCGGTTCGTGACTGGATCGAGGCGGCGCGGAAAGAAACGTGGATGATTGAACATGAAGAAGTAGGGGAATGACACTGATCGATATTTCCACTGTTGGTAGTATTGGTGCTGAACAGTGCATATGATGTCTGATTTTTCTCGCATGACGCGCAATTTCGTCTTATACTCATGGTGTCGTCCATAGCTCAAGGTCGTCGCTGAAGGTTTGCCCACCCGACCCTTTCGCACCCGGTCAGGCCGTTCCGGCCGCCGGCGTGGCGCGGATGTCAGCGACGTTCATCTCGTTAACGGCACCGTGCAGAAGGGATCGGCACGGACGCCGGAAGCAGCCGTCCAGGGGTGATGGAGACGGGTCATGCACCTTGTCGTCTTCTGGAGCTGCTCTATGAGCAACAAGATCTTTGTCGCCAACTTTCCGTTCTCGACCACAGTGGAAGAACTGACCGACCTGTTCGGCCAGCATGGTTCCGTTGTTTCCGCCAAGATTGCCACAGACCGGGAATCCGGCCGCTCGCGCGGTTTCGGTTTTGTCGAAATGGGCAGTGCTGAGGAAGCGGGGCAGGCTATCGAGGCTCTCAATGGCCATGATCTCGGCGGACGTCCGCTTGCCGTGCGCGTCGCCGAGGAACGCCGCGGACCCGGTGGAGGTGGCGGCGGCCGTGGTGGACCGCGCCGCGGACCCGGCGGCGGTGGCGGTCGGTTCGGACATGGCGGCGGTGGTTACGGCGGTGGCGGCTATGGCGGCGGCTTCGGCGGTGGCCGGGGTGGACGCGACGATTACTGATTGACCGGCGCCTGCCTGCCACGGCCCGCTGATTCCGGCGGGTGAATCTCTTCGGCTCCATTCCCCGCTGTTTGCGGCGGGAATGGAGGAGCGAAGCGACGACTGGCGACCGACCGGGAGCGCAGCCTGCGTGGCGCTTGAATGCAAGGACGGATACTCCGCTGATTCCGGCGGGTGAATGCGTCGGAGCGCGGTGTGGCTCGTTTTGCGGTCGGGAACGTGTTTTCCGAGCAACCGGAAAGTGGAGGGCGGCTGTCCGCATCCTCCGGCCCGCGCTTGCGGGTGCTTTTGCTCCGGCCATTGATCCTGGACGATCGCCTTCATACATAGAGCTTGGTCCGCGAACGTTTCCAGCCAGAGCCGGTTCATGATCGTCGAACTCAACCAGCGTTCGAAAGAGGTCTTCAAGCATATCGTCGACGCTTACATGACGTCGGGCGTGCCGGTCGGTTCACGCACGGTTTCAAGGCGTCTGCAGGAGCAGTTGTCGCCGGCGACCATTCGCAACGTGATGTCCGATCTCGAGGAACTGGGGCTGTTGTTCGCGCCGCACACATCGGCGGGGCGGCTGCCGACGGAGGCGGGGCTCCGGCTCTATGTCGACGGTCTTCTCGAGATCGGTGCGGTGGCCCATGACGAACGTGCCCGGATCGAGAGCCATTGCGCCGGTGTCGGCCGCAGTGTGGAGGGTGTGCTTTCCGACGCTCTCGAAACCCTTTCGGGCCTCACGCACTATGCGGGCATCGTCATGGCGCCGACCAGCGAACGCGCTTATCGCCATGTCGAATTCGTGCCGCTCGGTCCCGGCCGC
Source organism: Geminicoccaceae bacterium (assembly GCA_020446285.1). Classification (GTDB taxonomy): domain Bacteria; phylum Pseudomonadota; class Alphaproteobacteria; order Geminicoccales; family Geminicoccaceae; genus JAGREO01. Next base: position 11,663 of record JAGREZ010000257.1, on the reverse strand, counting down.
GCGCTGGTCGTCACCGTTGCCGACAATGGCGTCGTCGAGAACAGGGTGATCGAGGTGCCGGTGGGCATGTCGGCATCGACCCTCGTGGAGGCGGGCAATTATCTGACGGCGCGCCTCGGCGGACGCACCCTCGCCGAGGCGCGGCGCCAGATCGAAACGGAAATCGAGACCCAGAAGGGCCAGCTCGGCGAGCTCACCCGCAAGGTGGTGGAAGCGGGGCTGGCGACCTGGTCGAACGGCACCGACAGCGAGGGATTGCTGATCGTCCGCGGTCAGGCGAAGCTTCTCGAGGACATCGACAATCTCGTCGACCTCGAGCATATCCGCAACCTGTTTGAAGCACTCGAGACCAAGCGCAGCTTTCTCAGGCTCATCGAATCGGCGCAGGCGGGCAATGGCGTGCAGGTGTTCATCGGCGCGGAAAACGAGCTTTTCGCATTGTCCGGCTGCTCGGCGATCATCGCCCCCTACGGTTCGCGAGAGGAGAACGGGAGAAAGTCCCTCGTTGGTGCGATCGGTGTGGTCGGGCCGACGAGAATGAACTATTCGCGCATCGTACCCGTGGTGGACTATACCGCGCGGGTCATATCGCAAATGCTCGGCAGCCCCGAATTTCACGAGAAGGATCCATGACAGACATCAGGAAGAAACCGAAGGTCGAGACACAGGACCCCGGCAACGAGGTGCCGGATCCGGCCCGCGCCGAAGACATGCCCGCGGACGGGCTGCAGGCGCCGGTGTTCGAAGAGGAAATCGGCGGGATCGGCGAGATCGGGGCGGATGCTGCACAGGCGCAGGCCTGGACCGAGGATCAGGTGCGCGAGCTCAAGGATCAGGCGCTCAGGCTCATGGCCGACATGGAGAATCTGCGTCGGCGCCATGAACGCGAGATGGATGAGGCGCGCAAATATGCGATGACCGCATTCGCCCGCGACCTGCTCGAGGTGCTGGACAATCTCGGTCGCGCGCTCAAGTCGGTTCCCGAGGACGAACGCGGTCGCAACGGCTTTCTCGAGACACTCGTGACCGGTGTCGAAATGACCCAGAAGAGTCTGCTCGGCACCTTTGAGAAACACAGGATCCAGAAGGTCGAGCCGCATCGCGGAGAGCGGTTCGATCATAATCGCCATCAGGCCATGTATGAGGTTCCGACCGCGGAATGGCCCGCCGGCACGATTGCCGATATCGTCCAGCCGGGCTATGTGCTCGCCGAACGTCTTTTGCGGCCGGCGCTGGTCGGTGTCGCCAAGGCGGCTCCGGCGGCCGGGGGAGATGCGGTGGCCGGAGGCGATGAGGGAGGTCGACCCGCAGGGATGACCGGGGGCGGCAGCGTCGACACCTCGGCCTGAGGGTCGCCGATCTCGCCTGAACATACGGAAAACCGTGACAACATACGGAAAACGAGGGGAAGTTTCATGACGGGCGCCGTCAGAAAGGTGGTGCTTGCCTATTCGGGCGGGCTCGACACGTCGGTCATCCTGCGCTGGCTGCAGGATGTCTATGATTGCGAGATCGTGACCTTCACCGCCGATCTCGGCCAGGGCGAGGAACTCGAACCGGCGCGCGCCAAGGCGGAGATGATGGGGGTCGGGGAGATCCACATCGAGGATCTCCAGGAGGAATTCGTCCGCGATTTCGTCTTCCCGATGTTCCGTGCCAACACGCTCTATGAGGGCGTGTATCTGCTCGGCACCTCGATCGCCCGGCCGCTGATCGCCAAGCGGCTGATCGAGATCGCCCGTGAGACGGGTGCCGACGCGGTGGCGCATGGCGCTACCGGCAAGGGCAATGACCAGGTGCGGTTCGAACTCGGCTGCTATGCCCTCGATCCGTCGATCCGGGTCATCGCTCCCTGGCGGGAATGGGACCTGAACAGCCGCGAGAAGCTCATTGCCTATGCCGAGAGCCGGCAGATTCCGATACCGCGCGGCAAGCGTGGCGAGCCGCCCTATTCGACGGACGCCAATCTCCTGCACATTTCCTATGAGGGGCAGGCGCTCGAGGATCCGTGGGTCGAGCCTTCGGACGAAATGTTCACCCGCTCCGTCTCGCCCGAGATGGCTCCGGAAACGCCCACCTATATCGAGGTGGGTTTCGAGCGCGGCGATGCGGTGAGTGTCGATGGCGAGAACCTGTCGCCGGCGAACCTGCTCAGGCGACTGAACGATCTCGGCGGCGCCAATGGCATCGGCCGTCTCGATCTCGTCGAGAACCGCTTTGTCGGCATGAAGTCGCGGGGCGTCTACGAGACACCGGGCGGCAGCGTGCTGCTCGTTGCCCATCGGGCGATGGAGAGCATCACGCTCGACCGGGGAGCGGCGCATCTCAAGGACGAGATCATGCCGCGCTATGCCGAGATGATCTATAACGGCTTCTGGTTCTCTCCCGAACGCGAGATGCTGCAGGCGCTGATCGACAAGAGCCAGGAGACCGTCACCGGAACGGTCAGGCTCAAGCTCTACAAGGGCAATGTCTCGGTCGTCGGCCGCAAGGCGCCCCGCAGCCTCTACAGCGAGGAATATGCCACCTTCGAGGCTGACACCGTCTACGACCAGCGCGATGCCGAGGGCTTCATCAAGCTCAACGCCCTGCGCCTGCGGATCAAGGCCCTGTCGGAGCGCATGGGCGAACGCTGATCCATCTGCGGGCCGGGAGCCGGCGCATGTCACGCACTCCCGGTGTCGCCGACAGGCAACAAGGGGTCCGATGCACCCCGTGTTTCGAGATACAGGAGTATGGCGACCGCCACGGCTGTTACAGGCAGGGCCGGCAGGCCGGACGGCATGAACTCTATCGAGAGAAAGGGCGCAAACCATAGTGCTGTGAGCGTTACGCGCCCGAGGCGCGTCGAGGTCGGTCCGGCGAGCGAGGAAAAAGTGAGGATGATCGCCGGAAGGGCGAGCACGCTGTCATAGACGTAGGAAAACGGCGTTGCAGCGAGGGTCGCGAGCAGGCCGGCGGCAACCAGTGCCCGTCGATTGCCGGTTCTGGCGATGGCAAGCAGCAGCGATCCGACGCCCGCAATCAGCGCAAGCTGTGCGATCCAGACAGGAGGCCCGGCAAGTCCGCTTGCAAGCATTGCCGCAGGTACGGATGCAAGCCAGGGGGCGAGGCTCGCGACATGGCGGCTCGTTTCCGCGGCCATGAGATCGAGGACCGAAAACCACGCGAGCCAGACCCCGTCACCGAGCCAGAAAAGACTGGCCAGCGCCATGAATGCGGCCGTCGCAGTGGCGATCGCCAGGGGAATCCAGGCGCGAGCAAGCACAAGCACCAGCGGGATCATCAATCCCAGCTGCGGTTTGATCGTGGCGAGACCGATCAGAATGCCGGCGAGGACGGGCGCGCGTTCGAGGCGCAGGAGGCCGCCGGCAACGAGAGCCGCCATCCAGAACCCGTTCTGCGCGAAGGCGATATTCATGAGCGAGGCCGGTGCGGCAGCGAGCACGAGCCAGAGCACGGGCCGCCGATGCGCCCCGACCGCAAGTCCGAGCACGGCGAACGACACCGCCAGCCAGAGGATGCGTGCGGTTCCGTAGTCCAGGGCGGCAAGCGGGCGAAGGAAAAGGAGGAGCGTTGGCGGGTAGGCGAAGGGATGGATCTTCCCGGAGGTGAACGGCAGGCCGTTCTGCCAGTCTGCGAGCGCGAGCGGGTCGTAAATGGCCGGGAACGACCCCGGGTCGTTCCCGGCCATGAAGCAGGCGGCCGACCAGAAAACGAAGAAATCGCTTGGCTGCGACCCGTTGCCGAGCGCGAGGATGATCTGTGCGAGGTTCATCGCGAGGCCGATGGCCAGAATGATTCCCGGCAGGACGAGATTCGTCTTCGTCGCATCGGGTCCGTTCAGGTCGCACGGCACTTGCGGCGACGTGGCGTTCATTTCTGCGCTTCGGCGAGCAGCAGGCAGCCCATCCGCGCTTCGAGCCCGAGCGTTCCGTAACGGGCGGCGCCGTCGGCGAGGCGCTGGCCGAAGGGGGCCAGAAACGGCCCGGCGAGCTGGAACCGGGTGACGGTGACGTCACGAAAGCCGGCGCGTTCGAGGAGCGAGTGAAGACTCGTCCGGTCATAACGGGTGATGTGCTCGATACGGTAGTCGACCTCGCCGAGGACCGACACCAGCGGTTCGAGCAGGAGCCAGGGGCTGCGGAAGTTGGGGGTGGTAAGTACCAGTCGTCCACCGTCGCGCAGGACTTCGCGCGCGGTTTCGAGCATGGTGAGCGCTGCTTCTTCGGAAATGTGTTCGATGAGTTCGATGGAGGTGACGACATCGAAGCTGTCCGGCGCGAAGGGCAGGGCATCGGCGGCGCAGGCGATCCACCGCGACCCGCTGCCGCCATGGGTCCGGCTCGCATAGGCCAGTTGTGCGGTGGCGAGATCGACGCCGACGGACCGCTCGCCGCCGAGCATTGAAATGAAGGTGCCGGGGCCGCAGGCGATGTCGAGATGCCGTTCGAAGCCGCCCATGGCCTCGCGCACGCGCTCGAATTTCTGCCGATGCCAGGTCGACTGTATTCCGCGTGCGTTCATCGCCCGGTCGTAATAGCCCTGCGGCACGCGATCCTCGAATGGCCGGTTCATGTCCGGCGATGGGTGATGCGGGGCAGGGGCTGAAGGTGCGAAAGCGCTCATCGGACCTGTTCGCGAAGAAAGCCGAGGCTCGGCAACGTGGCGATTTCGTCGGTGCGCGGTGGTCTCGCCCAGACGAAGAGCGAGCTCAGGGCGAAATTGAGCACCGAGCCCAGGGCCGTTCCGCAAAGCCCGGCGATCCACCAGCTCGCGCCAAGTCCGAACAGCCGGTCGGCAACGGCGATGTTCACCGCCGCGCCGATGCTGCTGGCAAGACAGAAGCGCAGGAGCCCGCCCAGTTCGGCCAGCCCGCGAAGCCGGCGCTCGCGATAGGTGAGGCGGTTGTTGACGGCGAAATTGATGGTCATCGCGGCACCGGTGGCGCTCGCCTGGGCGAACGGGAAGGCAACGCCCGCGCCGAGATGGAAGAGGCCGAGCACGGCCAGATGAAAGGCGCCGCCCACCAGCCCCGATGCGAGAAAACGCAGGAAGCGCGGCGGCAGGGCGCGGCGCATTCCCTTGTGCACCAGCAGGAGCACGAGATCGAGGGCGACGGCGAGGTCGAGCTTGCTCTCGCCGAGTTCGCGGCATCGCATGGTGTAGGGCAGTTCCAGCACGCGCGGCGGGGTTTCGGCGGAAAGCAGGAGATCGACGAGGATCTTGAAGCCGCTGCTCGACATGCGTCTTGCCGTGCGGTCGAGCAGGCCGCGCCCCAGCATGAAAAAACCACTCAGGGGATCGCCGATCGGCCGGCGCAGGACCATCTGCGCCACGAGCGTGCCGAGCCGGCTGATGCGAAGGCGCTCCCCGGCCCATGCGCCGGTGCCGCCACCCTCGATGTAGCGGCTGCCGATGACGATGTCGCATGTCCCCTCGCGCAGTGTCCGCAGCATCTCCGGCAGGAGACGCTCGTCATGCTGCATGTCGGCGTCGATGACGGCGAGATAGGGTGCAGCGGTCGCCAGCATGCCCTCGATGCAGGCGGTCGCGAGGCCGCGCCGGTGCAGGCGCTGGATCACCCGGATGCGCGGGTCCGCTTGCGCCATGGAGCGCGCGCGGGCGGCCGTACCGTCGGGCGAATCATCGTCGACGATCACGATTTCGAAGGGGATGCCCGCGAGTGCCGTCGCGATCGCCTCTGTCAGTGGCCGCAGATTGTCCCGTTCGCGATAGGTCGGAACGACGACCGCGAGAACGGGCGCGGATTCCCGGACGCCGCCGGGATCAACCATGGTCTCTCGGTCTTCGCTCATGCGCTCCGCAATCGCCTCCTCGTGTTCCGGCCGTTTCGAATCTCTCATCATTGCGTTAAGAAATCGTGTGGATTCAAAAAACCGATGTCCTGCGTGGATGTGGAAGAGGTCGTACAATGGTGAATCTTGGGGAAAGTTCGGAGAACGGCGACGGGGGAGAAGCCGCCGGCCAGCGCTGGTCGGCCGAGGGATATGCGCGCAATGCGCGGTTCGTCGCCGATCTCGGCATGCCCGTCGTCGAGCTGCTGGCACCGCGTCTGGGCGAGCGCGTGCTCGATCTCGGTTGCGGCGACGGCTCGCTCAGCGTGCGGATCGCCGCTCTCGGGCCGGAGGTTCTCGGCACGGACGCATCGCCGGAGCTTCTCGGGGCCGCGCGCGGGCGCGGACTGCAGACGGTGCTGGCGGACGCGCATGCGCTTCCATTCGAGCGGGAGTTCGATGCCATCTTCAGCAATGCGGCGTTGCACTGGATGCTGGAGCCGGAAAAGGTCATCGCCGGCGTCGCGCGGGCGCTGGTGCCGGGTGGGCGGTTCGTCGGCGAGATGGGTGGTTTCGCCAATGTCGCGACGATCGCGACCGCCCTTCGGGCCGGTCTCCAGCGCGAGGGCGTCGACGGCATGGCGATCCATCCATGGTATTTCCCGACACCGCAGGAATATGGCGGCCTGCTGCGGGCGGGCGGCTTCAGCGTGACCTCGATCGAGCTCATTCCCCGTCCGACGCCGCTTCCAACCGGCATGGAGGGTTGGCTTGAGACATTCGCGGCACCGTTTCTCGCCCATGTCCCGGGGGAACGTCATGCGGATCTGCTGGATCATGCGGTGGCACTGATGCGCCCGTCACTGTGCGACCGGGCCGGCAACTGGGTTGCCGACTATGTCCGTCTCCGCTTCTCGGCAACCCTCGATCCGGCAACCGGCTGAACAGATGCTCCGCTCCCTCGACCTGCCGCCGGTCTACATGCTGCTCTCGGGTCTCGTCATGTACGGTCTCGACCGCTGGGTGCCGGTCTGGACGCTGCCGTCGCAGGACACGCTGCGCATGGCGGGGGTGTGGGTGGCCGTTGCCGGACTGGTTCCGGCGATCCTCGCGGCCGTGCGGATGTTCCGCGCGCGAACGACGGTGCATCCGCATCACCAGCCTTCGGCGCTGGTGACGGACGGCATCTTCGCTCTTTCGCGCAACCCGATCTATGTGACGGATGTCCTTCTGCTTGCGGGCTGGGCACTCTGGCTCGGCAGCCTCTCTGCCTGGCTCGGCCTGCCGCTGTTCGTTACCGTCGTGACCCGTCGCGCGATCCGGCCCGAGGAAGCACGGCTCGCCGCGACGTTCGGCCGGGCCTACGACGATTACCGCGCGCGCGTGCGCCGCTGGCTCTGATGTCCGGCCCGGTTCCCGCGCGTGCCCCTTGCACGGCCGTGCGATTGCGCGTAACTGTCGGTTCGTCTCAACGGGGTGTCCGGAGATTTCCGGACTGAGAGGCTTGGCCAACCCGTGGAACCTGATCCGGATCATACCGGCGTAGGGAATTGGGATGATCGCTTGCAAATCGCAAGCCTTCCCGCCTCCCGAAGCCTAGAACGGCCTGGCCGGATATCCGGAAGTTCAGGTTGGGAGCGGGAGGAAACATGACACCCGAAGACTTGTGTACCAGGGCCGCGGCCAGTCTCCGTCAAGTGCGCGAGGAGCGGCCAAAGGTACATGTGCTGACGAATTTCGTCGCCATGAACGTCTCCGCCAACGTGCTGCTCGCCGTCGGCGCCATACCGTCCATGACCATCGATGACACGGTGATCGAGGAGTTTGTCGGCTCCGCCCGTTCGCTGGTCGTCAATCTCGGGCAGCTCGATCCCTGGCGCAAGATCAGCGTGCCCATGGCGATCGCGGCGGCCAACCGGCTCGGCCGGCCCTGGCTGCTCGATCCGGTCAAGGTGGACCGCTCGGGCCGCAGGCTCGCCTTCGCCCGGATGCTCATGGACCTGCGTCCGGCGGTGATCCGCTGCAATCGCGACGAGGTGGGAACGCTTGAGGGAGCGCCCGGTATCGTCGTCGCCGAAACCGGCGAGGTCGATCATGTCACCGATGGCGGACGCCGTTTCGAGATGGCCAACGGGCATCCGCTCATGGACCGGGTGACGGCGATGGGTTGCGCTGCCTCGGCGCTGACGGGTGCATTCCTCGCCGTCGAAGCCGATGCGTTCCTCGCCACCGCGAGCGCCATTCTCATCTACGGGATCGCCGGCGAGATGGCGGCGGAGAAAGCGGCTGGACCGGGAACCTTCCCGGCTCATCTCCTCGATGCGCTGTATCGCATCGACATTGACGATATTCGCGAACGGGCAAAGGTAACGTGAAACCAGAAGTCGATCTCCGTGTGTATGCCATTCTCGATCCGACGCGAACCGCCGGGCGCGATCCGCTCGATTGTGTCGAGGCGGCCGCACGGGGCGGGGCGACCCTCGTCCAGCTCCGCCACAAGGATGTCGAAACGCGTGCGCTCGTCGATCTCGCCCGCGCGGTGATCCGGCGGCTGCATGCGTTCCGCATTCCTGTCCTCATCAATGACCGTGTCGATGTGGCACTCGCCTGCGGTGCTGCGGGCGTCCATGTCGGACAGACTGACATGGACGCGCGGGACGCCCGCCGGCTGCTGGGTTCCGAGCGCATCGTCGGTGTGACCGTGCATCACGCGCACGAGGCGCGGGCGATTTCGCGCGAGGGTGTCGACTATGTCGGCATCGGCCCGGTATTCGCGACGTCCAGCAAAGACCCGCAGGATCCGCCGATCGGGCCGTCCGGCCTCGGCCGGATCCTGCCGTTGCTCGACGGCGTGCCGGCCTGCGGCATCGCCGGCATCGACCATGCCAACGCCGCATCGGTGATCGGGGCCGGCGCGCGGGGGGTGGCGGTGATCTCCGACATTTTCATGGCGGAGGATATCGAGGCGGCGACCCGGCGTTTGCGTGCGGTCGTGGACGGGGCCCTGCAATGACGGCAACCGCACTCACCATCGCCGGATCCGACAGTGGCGGCGGCGCCGGCATCCAGGCCGATCTCAAGACATTCTCGGCACTCGGTGTCTTCGGCACGTCGGTCATGACGGCGCTGACAGCGCAGAATACCGTGGCGGTCACCGGTATCCTCGATGTCGATCCGGAATTCATCGGCCTGCAGATCGATGCGGTGATGGGGGATATCGGCGCAGACGCGGTGAAGATCGGAATGCTGGGCAGGGTGGAGGCGATCGTCGCGGTGGCGGAGCGCCTGCGCTACTGGAAGCCGCGCCGGGTTGTGCTCGATCCGGTGATGGTCGCCAAGAGCGGCGACAGGCTGCTTCGCGACGATGCGGTGACGGCGCTTCGTGACGAACTGATGCCGCTCGCCTCGCTCATCACGCCCAATCTTCCGGAAGCGGGCGTGCTGCTCGGCGGTGCCGTGATCGGCGGGCGCGAGGAGATGCGCATGGCCGTCCGCGAACTGGTCGGGCTCGGCGCTCCGGCGGTGCTGCTCAAGGGCGGGCATCTCGATGCGGGCACGAGCCCGGACCTGCTGTTCGACGGCGAGCGCGAGACCTGGTTCGAGACAGTCCGGCATGAAACGCGTAACACCCACGGCACCGGCTGCACCCTGTCCTCGGCGATCGCCGCCGGCCTCGCGCGCGGTCTCTCCCTCGCCGAAGCGGTCCGGATGGCGAAGGACTACATCACCGCGGCCATCATCGCCGCCGACAGTCTGGATATCGGCGCCGGTCACGGGCCGGTGCATCATTTCCATCGGTTCTGGCCGAAAGCAGGGGAGGAGTGTTCATGAGTCTCGACCGTCGCAAGGCCCTTGGGGCCGGTCTCGGTCTGGCCGGGGCGGCTGCCGCCGGCGGCATGGTCGCGGCACCGTCGGTGGTCCGCGCGCAGACGCCCGTCAGGTGGCGCATGGTGACGTCATGGCCGCGCAACCTGCCGGGGCCGGGTGTCACCGCGCAACGCCTTGCCGACCGCATCACCGCCATGTCCGGTGGCGGGCTGGAGATCGAGCTTTTCGCCGCCGGCGAGATCGTGCCGGCATTCGAGGTCATGGATGCCGTGAGCGGCGAGGTCGCCGAGATGGGGCACACGGCGGCGGTGTTCTGGTCGGGCAAGATGCCGGCGGCACCGTTCTTCCTTGCCGTGCCCTTCGGTCTCACGCCGCTCGAGCATGTGGCATGGATCGAGCAGGGCGGCGGACAGGCGCTCTGGGACGAGCTTTATGGCGACTATGGCGTGAAGCCCTTCCTCGCCGGCAATACCGGCATGTCCATGGGCGGCTGGTTCAAGAACGAGATTTACGGGCTTGCCGACCTCAAGGGACTCAAGTTCCGCATGCCCGGTCTCGGTGGCGAGATGTATGCGCCATTCGGTGTGGTGCAGGTATCACTGCCGCCGGGCGAGGTGCTGCCGGCATTGCAGGGCGGCGTGATCGACGCCACCGAATTCGCCGGCCCGTCGTCCGATCTGGCGCTGGGTTTCCACAAGGCGGCACCCTTCTATTATGGTCCCGGCATTCATGAGCCCAACGGCAGCGGCGAGTGCATCGTCAATCGCGCGGCCTTCGAGAGCCTGCCGCCATCGCTTGCCGCCATCGTCGAAAATGCCTGCCGGGCGGAGGCCGCCTTCGCGCTCGCCGAGGGTGTGCGCCGCAATGCCGCCGCCCTGCGCTCTCTGGTGAACGATCACGGCGTGCAGCTTCGGACCTTTCCGTCCGACGTCATTGCCGCCCTGCGCGAGTCGGCCGGCGAGGTGATGGCCGGTTTCGCCGCCAGGGGCGGTATCGAGAAGCGGATCCACGATTCCTACACGGCCATGCTGGGCGAGCTTGCGCCCTGGTCGGAGGTTTCGCTGCAGTCCTTTCTGGGAGCCCGGTCGGGACGTGCGTGCAGTTGACGTGCGTGGCTGGATCCGGCCATGTCTGACCGTCGCCGGGCTGCTGGCGGCATGGCAGGTGGTGGTGAGTGTGAGCGGGGCGCCACCCTACATCCTGCCGGGGCCGTCGCCGGTCGTGTCGGCCCTGTTCACGCGGTTGCCGCTGATCGCATCGCACGCATGGATCACGGCGGTCGAGATCCTGCTGGGTTTCGTCATCGGCGCGCTCGTCGGCATCGGCTCCGGGCTCCTGCTCGCGAGTTTCGTGGGTGCGAGGCGCTGGCTGCTGCCGCTGCTGGTCATCAGTCAGGCGCTGCCGGTCTTTGCGCTGGCACCCGTGCTCGTCCTCTGGCTCGGCTACGGCATGACCTCGAAGATCGCGATGGCGGTGCTCATCATCTACTTTCCGGTCACGGCTTCGTTCTATGACGGGCTCAGGCGCGCCGATCCGGAAATTCTCGATCTTGTCCGGCTGCTCGGAGCGACGCGGCTGGATACGCTTCGCCTCATCCGCATCCCCGCGGCATTGCCGGCGCTCGGCTCGGGCCTTCGGGTGGCCGCATCGGTGGCACCTATCGGTGCGGTCGTCGGCGAGTGGGTCGGCTCTTCGGGCGGTCTCGGTTATCTCATGCTGCACGCCAATGCGCGCATGCAAATCGACCTGATGTTCGCGAGCCTGCTCGTTCTCGCCGCCATGGCGCTGCTGCTCTGGCTGGCCGTGGACCGCGCGGCGCGGCGCCTTGCGCCATGGCAGTCCGAATCCCTGTTCGATGAAACCGGTGACAGCACGAGGGAGTCTGTCTGATGCACATTTTTCCCCTTCCTTGGCTTGCATTTCTGGCGGCGCTCGTGCTGACCGGCCCGGCGCTTGCCGCCGAAAGGCTCACGGTGATGCTGGACTGGTTCGTCAATCCGGACCACGCTCCTCTCGTGATCGCCCGCGAGAAGGGGT
>JAGREZ010000256.1 GCA_020446285.1 Geminicoccaceae bacterium | reverse complement strand
GACATCGAGCCGCCATGCGAACGGTTCGCCATGGGCCATGCGGTATTCCCGGTCCTTCGCGCCGAGATGCCGGCAGATGCCCGGATAGAGCAGTTCGCCGCTCGGGCCGTGCGGAGCGCGGGAGGCTTCCTCGATCTCGGCGCGGATCTGCTTGCGGGTGCAGAAGCAGGGATAGACCAGTCCGGCATCGGCGAGCGCGTCGAGCGCCTCCCGATAGAGGTCGACGCCCTCGGACTGCCGCCGCACATCGCCTTCCCAGTGCAGCCCGAGCCATTCCAGATCCTCGAGCGTCGCCTGCTCGAATTCCTTCCTGCAACGCTGTTCGTCGATATTCTCGAGCCGGACGACGAAGCGGCCGCCCGACTGCCTAGCCGCCTCGTAGGCGAACAACGCCGAGTAGGCATGGCCGATATGCAGATAGCCCGTGGGGCTCGGCGCGAACCGGGTATTGTTGGGGCCCTGCCCCTCCTCGGGAAGCGGCAGCACGTCACTTCCGCGCAGTGGATAAAGGGTATGATCGGTTGAAGCCGTCACGGTAGCGCACCTGTCCCCGGATCGATCGCAAAAGACGTCCTGTCTTATCCGACAAGGCCGCGCTGGAAACCATACTGTCGCCTTAATGCTACAAGTGCCCGCCCCCTTGTTGCGGAAATGGCACGCTGACGGTGACGGCATCGCCGGGCACGGCAGCGGGCGGAATTGGCCGTGCGGAATTGACAAGGTGTCGAGCCTTCATCACAACCCGCAGCAGTCGTACCGGCCGCAGCAGTCGTACTGGAAATGACGGACATCATGAGCAGCCTTCTGGAATTCGAGAAACCGATCGCCGAACTCGAAGGCAAGGTGAAGGAACTGCGGCATCTCGCGGACGGCAGCGAACTCGATCTCGGCGAGGAGATCGCACGGCTCGAGGGACGGGCGGCCAAGCTCCTGTCGCAGACCTACAGCAAGCTCACCGCCTGGCAGAAGACCCAGGTCGCGCGCCATGCCGACCGGCCGCACATGACCGACTATATCGAAGGGCTGATCACGGATTTCTCACCGCTCGCCGGCGACCGCTGTTTCGGCGACGACCGGGCGATCATCGGCGGTCTCGGCCGGCTTCGCGGAATTTCGGTCATGCTCATCGGCCACGAGAAGGGCTCCGACACCGAAGAGCGCGTGCGCCACAATTTCGGCATGGCCCGGCCGGAGGGCTATCGCAAGGCCGTCCGTCTCATGCAGCTCGCCGAGCGTTTCGGACTGCCGGTCGTCACCCTCGTCGACACGCCGGGCGCGCATCCCGGTGTCCGCGCCGAGGAACGCGGTCAGGCCGAGGCGATCGCCCGAAGCATCCAGACCTGTCTCAAGCTCGATGTGCCCATCGTCAGCGTCGTCGTCGGCGAGGGCGGATCGGGTGGTGCCATCGCACTCGCGAGCGCCGATCGGGTGCTGATGCTCGAACATTCGATCTATTCCGTGATTTCGCCCGAGGGCTGCGCCGCCATTCTCTGGCGTAAGGCCGAACAGGCGGAGACGGCCGCCGAGGCGCTTCGCCTGACCGCGCAGGATCTCAAGGGGCTGTCCCTCGTCGACGAGGTCATCGAGGAGCCGCTCGGCGGCGCGCATCGCG
>JAGREZ010000255.1 GCA_020446285.1 Geminicoccaceae bacterium | reverse complement strand
GTCCTCCATCGGCACGACCTGGGCAAGCCCGCCGCCGGCAGCACCGCCCTTCATGCCGAAACAGGGACCAAGCGATGCCTCGCGGATGCACACGGCCGCCGACTTGCCGATGGCGTTCAACCCGTCACCGAGGCCGACGGTCGTTGTCGTCTTGCCTTCGCCCGCCGGCGTCGGGTTGATGGCGGTGACCAGCACCAGCTTGCCGTTCTTTCTGCCGGCCAGACCGGCGATGAAGCCGGCCGATACCTTGGCCTTGTCATGACCGTAGGGCACGAGATCGTCGGCTGATATTCCCAGCTTCGCGCCAATCTCCTGAATGGGCTTCTTGTTGGCTTCGCGTGCAATCTCGATGTCGCTCTTGTGAGCCATGGATCTCTCCTAGTTTCCCAATGTGTCGCCGACGGAAAGACCCGCCGAAGCTGCCCATGCCGCTGCCGGTTGCTTGTCCGCGCCGGCTGGTCGCACTCTCTTGAGGAGAATGCGTCCGCCTGCTCCCTGCACGACGACACCTTCGTCGGAAATTGCGACGACCTCACCCGGCGTTCCTTCGCCGTCGGTGCGTGCGCTGTCGTATACCTGCACGGTCTCGCCCTTCAGTGTCGTCCATGCACCGGGGGCTGGATTGGCGGCCCTGATCGTGGCGTAGGTCTGTCCGACCGGCTTCGCCCAGTCGATCGCGGCATCCGCCTTCCTGAACCAGCTCTCGTAGGAGCCCTGATCCAGCCGCTGATCATGCTTGATGATGATGCCGGCCTTCACCAGATCGAGGCCCTCCATCATCGCGTCGACACCCATCGGGAAGAGCTTCTTGAAGTAGACATCGCCCAGCGTCTCGTCGGGGCCGATGTCGCAGCTCTTCTGCATCATGATCGGGCCTTCATCGAGACCGTCATCCGGCCAGAAGATGGTGAGCCCGGTACGCGTCTTGCCCATGGCAATGGGCCAGTTGATCGAGCTCGGTCCACGATGCAGCGGGCACAGGGAGGGGTGGTACTGGAACGTGCCGAATTTCGGCGCGTCGCGCACCTCTTCCGGCACGAACAGAAGCACATAGGCCATCATGCAGACATCGGCATCGAAACTCTTCATGAGTTCGAGAGCTTCCGGTGTCTTCCACGATGCCGGCTGATGCAGCGGCAGTCCCTTCTCGCGGGCCAGTTCCGCCAGCGGATCCTCGGGTTTGCCCTCTTTCGCCGGCGCGGTACACACGGCGACGACATCCTCGCCGCGCTCGAGCAATCTTTCCAGAACCGCACGACCGAACGCCTGCTGTCCGTGAACGACGATGCGCATCGATTCCTCCCTATTCCGCCGGTGCGGTCTTGATCTTGCCCACGGCACCCGAGGCGATGACCCGTGCCAGATCGTCACCCGTGTAGCCGAGAACGTCGCTCAGGATTTCCGTCGTATGCTCGCCGAGCAACGGTGAGCGCTTCACGTCGGCCGGGCTGTCGGACAGCTTGACCGGACAGCCGACGCTGAGATATTCGCCGCGCTCGGGATGATCGACCCTGACCATCGTACCCGTGGCGAACAGACCCTCATCTTCGGAGATTTCCTTCATCGACAGGATGGGACCGACCGGAATGTCGAGTGGATTGCAGATATCCATGACCTCGAACTTGGTCTTGGTCTTGGTCCATTCCTCGATGGTCGCGAAAATCTCGGTGAGCTTGTCGAGGCGCTCCGGCGGTTTGGCGTAACCCTTCTCGGTCTTCCATTCGGGCTTGCCGATGACGTCACAAACCTTCTCCCAGACCGCCGCCTGGATGATGAAATAGGTATAGGCGTTGGGATCGGTCTCCCAGCCCTTGCATTTCAGGATGCTGCCTGGCTGGCCGCCTCCGGAATCGTTCCCGGCCCTGGGGGTCGCCTCGCCGAAGGGAATGCCCTGACCGTATTGTGAATATTCGGTCAGCGGACCGGCCTTGAGACGCTGCTGGTCGCGCATCTTGACACGCGCCAGATTGAGAACCGAATCCTGCATGGCACAGGATACCTTCTGCCCGCGCCCGGTCTTCTCACGCTGGAAGAGTGCGGTGACGATGCCGAGGCAGAGATGCAGGCCGGTGCCCGAATCGCCGATCTGCGCGCCGGTAACCAGCGGCGGGCCATCGAGAAAGCCCGTCGTCGAGGCTGAGCCGCCGGCGCATTGCGCCACATTCTCGTAGACCTTGCAATCCTGGTACTTGCCGGGACCGAAGCCCTTGATCGACGCCATGATGAGGCGCGGATTGATCTTCTGGATATTCTCCCAGGAAAAACCCATACGGTCGAGGGCACCCGGCGCGAAATTCTCCACCAGAACATCGCATTCCCCGATCAGTCGGGTGAGGACTTCCTTGCCGGTCTCGTTTTTGGAGTCGAGTTCGATCGACCGCTTGTTGTGGTTGAGCATGGTGAAATAGAGGCTGTCGGCGTTGGGCACGTCCACCAGCTGCTTGCGGGTTGCGTCACCCACACCCGGACGTTCCACCTTGATGACATCTGCGCCGAACCACGCCAGCAGCTGCGTACAGGTCGGACCGGACTGTACATGCGTGAAATCGAGAACCTTGATACCTTCGAGAGCCTTCATCGCTGCTTCCTGCTGTACATGCGTTGTTATGATCCGGCCTTGCTATTTCTTCGACACGACGCTTTGCGGATTGAGATTGCCGATACGACCGGATTCGGTACCGGCCTTTTCGTCGATGATGGCGTTGACGAGCGTCGGCTTGCCGCAAGCCAGTGCCTCCTTGACGGCGCGGGTGAGCTCGTCGGGCGATGTGGCGCGTACACCGACACCGCCGAATGCCTGTGCCATCAGCTCGTAGCCCGAATCCTTGACGAAGGTCGTCCAGGCAGGATCGTCACCGCCGGGATTGACGTCGGTGCCGCGATAGATGCCGTTATTGTTGAACACGACAACACAGACCGGCAGCCCGTAACGGCATA
>JAGREZ010000254.1 GCA_020446285.1 Geminicoccaceae bacterium | reverse complement strand
ACCGTGCCGATCCTCCTGAACATCAGCCTCTCGGCGCTCAACCCCGTCCTGCAGGCGATCGGCCTCGGCGGCTTCGAGGTGGCGATGATCAAGCATATCGAATTCATGATCTTCGGCGGGCTCATCATCGTTTTCCTGATCGTCGAACCGCATGGATTCGCCCGTATCTGGCAGATCACCAAACAGAAGCTGCGAACCTGGCCGTTTCCGTACTAATATCGAGACATCAAACCCGACAATGGGAGGCAGAAATGAAAAAGACGATTGTTGGATGTTTTCTTGCCGCCACCGCCTTCGCGGGCAATCATGCAAATGCCGCCGAAGAGCAGTACTTTCCACTTCTGACCTATCGCACCGGCCCCTACGCCGCCAACGGCACCCAGCTCGCCAATGGCATGATCGACTATCTGGCGCTCATGAACGCCAGGGGCGGTGTGAATGGCGTGACGCTGACGTGGGAAGAGTGCGAGACCGGCTACAAGACCGATGTCGGCGTGGAGTGCTACGAACGCCTCAAGGGCAACGGCAAGGTCGCGGCGGTAGCACCCTTCTCGACCGGCATCACCTACGCGCTGCTTGAAAAGGTCGCCGCCGACGATATCGTCCTCTTCTCGATGGGCTATGGTCGTACATCCGCCGCCGACGGCCGCGTCTTTCCGTGGGTGTTCAACTTTCCGGCCACCTACTGGTCGCAGGCGACCTCGATCATGTCCTACATCGCCGATCGCGAAGGCGGCATGGACAAGCTCGCGGGCAAGACCATCGGGCTCATCCATCTCGACCACCCCTATGGCCGCGAGCCCATTCCCACGCTGGAGAAGATGGCCGCCGACAACGGCTTCGAGCTCCTGCTCTACCCCGTGCCGACGAGCTCGATGACCGACCAGAAGTCGATCTGGCTCGATGTCCGTCGGGCGCGGCCGGACTGGATGGTGATGTGGGGCTGGGGGGCGATGAATCCGACCGCGATCAAGGAAGCCTCGCTCATCCGCTATCCCATGGATCGCTTCATCGGCAACTGGTGGTCGGCTGCCGAGGTCGACGTTCGCGGATCGGGTGTCGATGCCGAGGGCTATGTCGGCGCCACCTTCCACGATGCCGGCGACAGTGCGCCGATCTTCGCCGAGATCCGCAAGACCCTCTACGAAGCGGGCAACGGTGCCAGTCCCGAAGCCGAGGTCGGCGAGGTGCTCTACAATCGCGGCCTCGTCAATTCGGCCTTCATCGTCGAGGCGATGCTCACCGCACAGGCGGAATACGGTAACAAGGCGCTTTCCGGCGAGGAGATCCGCTGGGGCTTCGAACATCTCGACATTACCGCCGAACGCATCGAGGAACTCGGGCTGACCGGGATCATGCCGCCAACGAAGGTCACATGCGCCAATCACGAGGGCTCGCCGGCGATCAAGCTGCAGCAGTGGCAGGGTGGCAAATGGGTGCCGATCTCCGACTGGATCCCCGGCATGACCGAGATCACCCGGCCGCTGATCGAGGCGGATGCGGCCCAGTATGCGGCCGAGAACGGCATCGAGCCACGCAGCTGCGAGTAGGATCGTGACAGCGTTGGCCGCTAGCGGGAGCGACAGGGAGGCTTCGGCCTCCCTCCTCTCGATCAGCAATATCGAGGTCGTCTACGATCATGTCGTCCTCGCCCTCAAGGGTGTGTCGCTCGAAATCCCCGAGGGTGGCATCGTCGCCCTGCTCGGCGCGAACGGTGCGGGCAAGACCACGACGCTCAAGGCCATTTCCAGTCTCCTTGGGGCTGAACGCGGCGAGGTCACCAAGGGCAGCATCCGGCTGCGCGGCGAGGCGATCGAGCATCTCACCCCCGACGATCTCGTCCACCGGGGTGTGGTTCAGGTGATGGAGGGCCGTCACTGCTTCGGTCACCTCACGATCGAGGAGAACCTGCTGGCCGGCGCCTTCACCCGCGGCAACGACAAGGCCGGGATCCGCCGCGATCTCGAGATGGTCTATGGCTATTTTCCAAGGCTGAAGGAACGGCGGCGATCGCAGGCGGGCTATACCTCCGGCGGCGAGCAACAGATGTGCGCGATCGGCCGCGCGCTCATGGCGAACCCCCGCATGATCCTGCTCGACGAGCCGTTCATGGGTCTCGCACCTCAACTCGTGGAAGAAATCTCGGCGATCGTCAGCAAACTCAACGTGGCGGAAAGCGTCACCTTCCTTCTGGCAGAACAGAATACGAACATCGCCCTTCGCCACGCCAAATACGGGTATATTCTGGAAAATGGTCGCGTTGTGCTTGACGGAAATGCGGAATTCCTGCGAAGTAACGAGGACGTCAAGGAGTTCTATCTCGGTGTTGGCTCAACCGGGCGGAAGAGCTTTCGCGACATAAAAAGTTACAAACGTCGCAAGCGGTGGATGTAGTTGGACCGTATAGCAAGAGATGGCAGCACGTTCGCTTCGAGGACAGTTTCGGCCAGTCAGGTGTCGTCGGGTCTCGCGGGGCGCGTTCGTGAACAGATCGGCGATGCGGCCTTCGGCATGGACGGCCGGCTGATCGACTGGCGAAGCTCGCTGTTGCCGGCTACCTTGAACTGTCTCGAGGACAGGCACCTGACGACGCTCGATCCGGGCCGCCGGCGCGTGCCGGAAGCGGGTGCCGTGATCGCGCTCAACTCTTTTCTCCCTTGGGAACAGCACTCGGGCGACCTGCGGCTCGCCGATCTTTCGAGCGTCGACAAGCTCACCTTCGATGCGCGCTGCCCCACCGGTGTGCGCGGAACCCCTCCCCATCTCGACATGATCGCGGCCAGAGGCCAGTCCATCGTCGCCGCGACGGCACGCGGACCGGGCTATCTCGGCCGCAGGTTCGCAGGACTGGCGGCCGCCTATGATTCGGTCGAGGTTCCGCCGGCCATGCGTCCATGGCACGAGATCCTGCCACTCCTGCGTCAGAGCGGACGGACCTTTGC
>JAGREZ010000253.1 GCA_020446285.1 Geminicoccaceae bacterium | reverse complement strand
GGCGAACCATGAATTTCGCGCTTTCGGAGGAACAGGAACTCATTGCCACGACCGTGCGCGACTTTGTCGAGCGCGAGCTGTATCCGCTGGAGGCGGCGACCGAGCGCACTGGCAAGGTTCCCGCCGAAATCGGACGCGAGATCCAGAAAAAGGTCCGCGAACTCGGATTTCATGCACCCAACATCCCCGAACGATTCGGCGGAGGCGGGCTCGACAATCTGTCCTTTACCCTGCTCGAGCGGGAACTCGGGCGGGCCGCCTATGCGCTCTCGGTCTTCTGGGGGCGACCATCGGGCATCCTCTGCGCCTGCGACAGTGGACAACGTCAGGCCTATCTCGATCCCTGCGTGCGCGGCGAGAAGATCGACTGTCTCGCGATGACCGAGCCGGATGCCGGATCGGATGTACGCGGCATGCGCTGTGCCGCCCGGCGCGACGGCGATGACTGGATCATCAATGGCACCAAGCACTTCATCAGCCATGCCGATATCGCCGATTTCGTCATCCTTTTCGCCGCCACCGGCGAGGAGGAAACCCCGCGCGGGGTGAAAAAGCGGATCACCTGCTTTCTCGTCGACAGGGGCATGCCGGGTTTCGAGATACGCCCCGGCTACCGTTCCGTTTCACATCGTGGCTACCACAACTGCATTCTCGATTTCGACGATTGCCGCGTGCCGGCAACAGCGATTCTCGGCGAGGAGGGCAAGGGTTTCGAGCTTGCCAATGAATGGCTTTTCGCCACCCGAATCACGGTTGCCGCGATGTCTGTCGGGCGGGCGCGCCGGGTATTCGATGAAGCGCTGCGCTGGTCGGCGGAACGCAAACAGTTCGGCCAGACCATCGGCCGCTTTCAGGGAACCTCCTTCAAGCTCGCCGATATGATCACGGAAATCGACGCCGCCGATCTTCTCACCCTCATGGCCGCCTGGCGACTCGATCAGGACCTCGAGGCCAACCGGCAGATCGCCTCGGCAAAGCTCTATGCCACGGAGATGCTGGCGCGCGTCACCGACCAGACACTGCAGATTTTCGGCGGCATGGGGCTCATGGAGGAAACCGGCATCGAACGCTTCTGGCGCGATGCACGGGTTGAGCGGATCTGGGAAGGCACATCGGAAATCCAGCGCCACATCATCAGTCGCGACCTGTTGCGTCCTCTTGGAGCCTGACGTGACGGGACGGTCGTTCGAGCGGCTGTTGCGTCCGAAATCCATCGCCGTCGTCGGCGGTGAAATCGCCGCATCGGTCATACGCACGCTCCGTCGCGGTGGCTATGGAGGAATGATCCACGCGATCCATTCGTCCAGAAGCGAAATCGAGGGTGTGAGGACTGTCGAAAGCGTCGAGTGTCTCGACGACCCGCCGGATGCGACATTCATCGCCGTCAACCGCAAGGCCAGCATCGAGGTAGTCGCAGCCTTGCGCAGGCAGGGCGCCGGCGGAGCCATCGCCTATGCCTCGGGCTATGGCGAAACGGGAACGGTCGGACGTTCGCTCGAACAGCAGCTTGTCCAAGCGGCTGGCGACATGCCCGTCATCGGCCCCAACGCCTACGGCCTCATCAACTATCTCGACGGCGCGGCTCTCTGGCTCGACCATCATGGCGGACAGCGTTGCGAACGCGGTGTGGCGATCATCGGACAGTCGAGCAACGTGCTGATCAATCTCACCATGCAGCGACGCGCCCTGCCGATCGGCTATGTGCTGGCACTTGGCAACCAGGCCTGCGTCGATGCCGCCGATCTGGTCGATGCCATGGTCGAGGATGAGCGGGTGACTGCCATCGGCCTGCATCTCGAAGGCATCGCCCGACCCGGTGCCCTCGCCGCCGCCGTCGCCCGTGCGCGCGCGGCCGGTCGTGCGGTCGTCATCCTCAAATCCGGCAGGAGCGAGGATGGCGCCTCACGCGCCGTTTCGCACACAGCGGCAATCGTCGGCGCCGACGGGGTGCTCGATGCCTGGCTGAAACGCATCGGCGTCCCTCGCCTGCACCGACTCGAAGCCTTCATCGAGACCCTCAAGCTCCTGCATGTCCATGGCCCGCTTCCCGACCGGAGTTTCGTTTCGCTGAGTTGCTCCGGCGGCGAGGCAACGCTGGTCGCCGATGCCGCCGCTTCCCGCGACGTGGAGCTGCGCGATTTCACGGACGCCGACCGGCAGAGGATCGCGGCAACCGCCAATCCGCTGGTTGCGATCACCAATCCCCTGGACTACCACACGTTCGACTGGCTGAAACCGGAACGCCTGCGGGCAACCTTCGAGGCGGTCCTGGCAGCAGGTCATGCACTTGCCGGCCTCGTCCTCGACATGCCCCGCACGGATCGGTGTCCCGACGATGAATGGCTGGCGGTACTCGTCGCCTGGCAGGCGGCGGGTCGAAACGCGCAGGCGCGCCTCGCCGTTATCGCCAGCATGGCCGAAGGCATGCCCGAAGAACTGGCCGGGGCCCTGATTGTCCGGGGCGTCGCACCACTGTGCGGGATTGACGATGCCCTCGATGCAATCGCCGCCGCCGCCATGAGCGCGAGGATGTCACGACCATTCGAGAGCATCGGGGCGGACCGCTATCCCTCGCAGCGATCGACCAGCCCCGCCCGCAATCGTATACATGCGGTCGACGAGGCCGAGGCCAAACGCATGCTCGCGGTGTACGGCGTCGAGGTTCCCTTGAACCAGCCCGTCAGGTCGGTTCAGGCGGCCATCGATACCGCCGCCGGAATGAAAGGGGCCGTCGCCCTCAAGGCGCTCGGCGCGGAAATCGCCCACAAGACCGAAATGGGCGGTGTCTGCCTCGGGCTGCGCGATCCGGGCAGTATCGAGCTCGCCTGCCGGCGTCTGCTGGCGCTGTCGCCGCGCATCCTTGTCGAAAGGATGGTCGAGGACAACCGTGCCGAATTGCTTGTTGCCGTTCGTCGGGATCCGGCCCTCGGCCTCTATCTCGTCATCGGCACCGGCGGAACCATGGCCGAAATCGTCGAGGACGTGCGGATCCTCGTCCTTCCGACGACAGCGGACGAAGTGCGCGAGGCGATCCTCGAACTGCGCACCGCACCATGCTTTTCCGGCTGGCGCGGCGCCGAACCCGCCAGCATCGAAGCGGCAGTTCGCTCGATATCGGCTGTCGTCGGCTTTGCCATTGCCCGCAAGGACGATCTCTTCGAACTCGAGATCAATCCTCTCATCGTCACCGGAAGCCGGGCCGTCGCCGCCGACGCGCTCCTGCGTTTCCTGAGCGGAGAACAACCATGACCGTCCGAACCGAAACCCGTGATCGCGTTCTCACCGTCACGCTCGACAGGCCCAGGGCCAATGCCATCAACGCCGAGACCAGCCGCGAGATGGGCCGCGTGTTCCAGTCCTTCCGTGATGATCCGGAGCTGCGCGTCGCCATCGTTACCGGCGGTGGTGATCGCTTCTTTTCCGCCGGCTGGGACCTCAAGGCGGTCGCTTCCGGCGACGAACGGCCGGACCAGGACTATGGCGTGGGAGGCTTCGGCGGTTTGCAGGAGCTTCCAGATCTGAACAAGCCCGTGATCGCGGCACTCAATGGCATGACCGTCGGCGGCGGCTTCGAACTGGCGCTTGCCTGCGATCTCATCATTGCCGCCGATCATGTCCGTCTTGCCCTTCCGGAGATCCGTGCAGGCACGCTCGCCGATGCCGCAACCATCCGTCTGCCGCG
>JAGREZ010000252.1 GCA_020446285.1 Geminicoccaceae bacterium | reverse complement strand
GGGCGCGATACGGGCGGTGGCAAGACCTTTCGCGGCATCGGCATCAAGATCAAGAATGCCGAGAGAACCATCGTCGAGAACAATCGCTTCACCGGCCACTGGGACTATCCCGTCCAGACCAGCTTCGGCAGTACCGGCCCCAAGGCGAGGAAAAGCCTCGGCCATTTCGGCCCGCGCAATCCGGGGCCCGTCGAGATCAGCAACAATGATTTCGGCGATGGCGGAGAGCTCGATCTCTCGGGGCGCGGTATCGATGACGACCTCATCCTCCTGAAGGACAATCGCGGCTCGATCCGGTGCGTCATCGGCGGTTTGCGCACGCACGGCACACCGATCAGGAAGCTGCTCGACCATTCCACCCTGTCGGATGCGCCGCCCCGGATCCGCCAGGAGAACGACAGCTTCGTCTGCAAGCAGGCCGGATCCTGACTCCTTGAACCTGCGCACCCGCCTCTCCTCGACGATCTCGCGATTGCAGACGAATCGCTTCCTGCGCCGCCTGTTCACCCTTTCGGCGGGAACCGCCATCGGTCAGGCGCTGATGGTGGCGGTCACGCCTTTCCTCACCCGCCTGTTCACGCCCGCCGAATTCGGTACCTTCGCCGTCTTCAGCGCATTGTTCGGCATGTTTTCCGGGATCATGTGCCTGCGCTACGAACTCGCCGTGCCGCTTGCCGCAAGCGAGGAGGAGACGGCAGCCGTGGCGCGGCTCTGCGGGCTTGCCGCCCTTGCCATGACGGTGCTTCTCTTCCTGTTCGTCTGGCTCGGCGGCGAACGGCTCGCCTTGATCGTGGAAGCACCGGAACTCGCCCGTCTGCTCTGGCTCATGCCTCCGGCCCTTCTCTGCTGGGGCCTGGCCCTGCCCTTGAATTTCTGGTCGATCCGGCTCGGCACGTTTCGCGTCAACGCCCTCAACCGGATCCTGCAATATGCTGCCCAGGCGACAAGCCAGCTCGCTTTCGGCATCGCCGGAACGGGCTCCCCCGGACTCGTTCTCGGCTTCGCCCTCGGTCATCTCGTCAAGATCGGCCATTTCCTTTCCGCCCTTTCATCCGGCGAACGCACCCTTCTTCGCCAGTCGGCCTGGAGCGGGGCGGGACAGGCGGCCGTCCGTTATCACCGCTTTCCCGCCTTCTCGATCCTCTCGACCCTCTTCCAGAGCAGTTCGCAACTGCTGCCGGCGATGCTGGTGGCGGCGATCTACGGTCCCGTGGCTGCCGGCTGGTTCGCGCTGAGCCAGCGGATCATGGGATTTCCGGTGATGATGATCGGCGATGCGGCCGGCAATGTGTTTCTCAACGAGATCGCGAAGCTGAAGGGTCAGGCACTCTACGCGATGTTCCGCAAGACGGCGCTGCGTTTCTTTTTCGTCGCCCTCTCGATCATGCTGCCGATCATGATTGTCGCTCCGCATGTCTTCGCGCTCGTCTTCGGCGAGCCCTGGCGGGAGGCCGGCACCATCGTCCAGGTCCTGGCTCCGCTCTATGTGATGCGCTTTACCGCCGTGTCGGTGTCGCAGACCCTCAATGTGCTGGAACGCCAGGACCTGCATCTGGTGTCCTCGCTGCTCAATTTCCTCGCCCTTCTCCTGTCGTTCGGCAGTGGCTGGTATTTCGGCCTTGGCGAGAACAGCACCTTTCTTCTCTACAGCCTGGGCTCGATGTCGGCCTTTGCCGCCTATCTCGGCATGGCATGGTGGATGGCGCGCCGGCATGCACTTGCCGCCGGCGCGCCATCAGCTTGAGGTCCGGCTCAGAGGATCACGGATCCACGGGTGTCGTCAGCCCCACCCAGGGCGCATCGATGCCGACTTCCTCGGGCGTAATGAGGAAGTTGGGCATGGGTGTGAAGTTGGTGGGCGAGTTGTTGCGGGTCGCGGTCGCACCGTTGAGTTCGACATACCCCCCCGACGGCAGGTTACCCTCGACCTTCGTGCCTTCGGCCTTGTAGACATAGTTGCTGGAAAACTGCGCACCGACCTCGATCCTGCAGCCGCCACCAATATTGCCGATGACGAGATCCTTGCACTGCTTGGCACCATTCGTGCCCGTCTTGTTCCAGGGCACGACGCCATTGAATGCGCGGACCTTGTAGGCGGAATTGATATCGCAGTCGTGGACCTTCACGCCGGGACCGGAATAAAAGTCGAGATGCATCTTGCCATTGAGATTGTAGAAATGCGATCCTGCACCCTGCCTGTTCTGGATCCGCGCCTTGCCGCTGGTGCCATAGCAGGTGCCGTTGCATACGGTAACGCCTGAAGCCTTCTCGTCGAAGATCGTCTCGCGGGTCGGCAGGTCGTCGCCGTAGAAATGGGTAATGTGCCAGTGGATCGGTTCGTGGCTGGCATTCTCGCTCTCGACCGTCTCGATATGCTCGCCGTTCGGTGCCGAATAGACCGCACGGGTCGGGCCGCCAATCACCCGGAAGCGCTCGATGACGAGGAACTTGTGCCAGGGGTCGCTGACACCGTCATGCTTGCCGCGCACACAGTGATGGATGTTGTCGGTGGCCCAGCCATTGACGTCTTCGTCGCGATGCAGCTCGAAGTTGCAGTAGGCGATACGGCAGGCATCGGCATAGCTCGTGGCCGTGCCCGAATGGACGATGACGCAGACCGAGCCCTTTTTGGTCGACGGATTGTAATAGGGCCGGAGCCAGCAGCGGACGAGCTGGTTGCGCTTGCCGCGCAGGGTGGTCTGGTTGGTATCGCGCAGATCGATGCCGTGGACATGGATGTCGTGCGAGGATTGCGGGAAATCGATGCCTGACAGCCAGGCACCCGTACGGTTGGCGGCGCGGATGACGACCGGATGATCGGTGGTGCCGGAGACGGTCGGGGTGACAGGCGCGCTTCCGTAATTGCCGTCGGCGAGTACGATCTCGTCGCCGGGTCGTGCCGAGGCGAGGGCCGCGTCGAGCTGGCTGCGGCTGCTCACATCAACCCTGCGCAGGGGGGTGGGCAGTTCATTGCCCGCCTTGCCGCCGGTGGTGGCGGTGGCGGTGGCGGTGGTGACATCGAGATGGAGACGGGCCGTCGACTGGTGCACGCCGTCAGAAAGCGTGAATGTCACCTCGTCCCTGCCCGTGACCGATCCGGCCGTGTAACGGAGCCTGCCGGCCTCGAGCGTGGCACAGGCACCCGCGAGCGAGGCATTGCCCACCGCGACCAGCGTGGCCGGGGTTGCGTCCGGGTCGTGGAAGGCCATCGCCACATCGTGGTCGATCGTCTCGCCGGGTGCCTGGATGGCGCTGACGGGAAGAGCGACGACGGGTGTGTCCCCGACCGGCAGGGCCGCCATTTCGGACACGCCGTAGGAGCTGTGCGGATCCTTCCTGTTGCGGCCGTCGAAGAGGCCCCGGGTGGAGCCGGCGACGGTCGAACGGATGGTGACAAGGCCGATCTCGCCGATCCAGGG
>JAGREZ010000251.1 GCA_020446285.1 Geminicoccaceae bacterium | reverse complement strand
CATTCGAGACCCTGGTCGAGAGCATTCGGGACAATGGCCAGGACCAGCCGATTCTCGTGCGCCCCCATCCGGACGAGACCGACAGGTTCCAGATCGCCTACGGACGCCGCCGGCGGGAAGCATGCCGTCGCCTCGGCCGCCCCGTGAGGGCGCTCGTCAGCCCGCTCGACGATGACGAACTTCTCAGGCTGATGATCCGCGAGAACGAGGAGCGCGAGGATCTGAGCCTCTACGAGCGTGCCCGCTTCATGCGCTTTCTCGGCGAGGCCGAAAAACTCTCGGTTCGCCAGCTTGGCAAGCGCATGGGGCTGTCCGCCGGTTATGTGAGCCGCCTGCTGCGGTTGCCGGAACTCCCCGCACCGCTCCTCTCGCTGATCGGCGATCCGCGCCCGCTCAGCATGCGCACGCTCGAGGCCCTGGCGCAGATCCTCGAAAGGGATGCGGAACGCCAGATCGACCGCATCCTCGAGGGATGGGGCCGCATCAAGCCTTCATCCTCGCCAGATGGACGAGCCCGCCAGATCGTCAAGCTCGCCCTCGGCCAGTTGCCGTCGGAACCCGGCGAGAGCCGCCCCATACGCGGCCCCGGCGGCCGCGTCATCGGACAGATGCGACGCGACAAGGATGGCAAGCGGCGTATCGACCTTTCGCCCGATCTCGCCGACCGGGAAGTCGATTCCATTCTCGAAGCCGTCGAGAACGCACTCGCCGAGACGTCTCCGGCCGAAGGTGTTTAACAGTTAAACACCCTCCGGCTGGCCATTCGGACTCGAACCATTTCATTTGTCCCGCCCCCTTCCCTTTCAGCCACGGTAGCTCGCACGGCATCGTCCGGTTTTCACCAAACCGGACGATGCAAAGCTGCTTTTCAAAAAACCGCGTTGCTCAGGCGGGTGATTTTGGGAATTCAACCTTCGGGATTTGGTCGCCCTGCCCCGTATTACCGATTGCGAACGAGCAGAGACGGCCCTTCCCTGCCCCGAACCGTGCCGGTTCAGCAACAGTCGCCGAAAACCCGACGCACCAGCAGAGCATTTATCCGCCGGGATTCTGTCGCGCGTTCCTGATTTTCCTCCGGGACATGGTCGCGTATCATGTCCTTATCCACCGGGATCCTGTCGCCAAACCGCCCTTCCCTTCGGGATTTGGTCGCGAGATCTTCGGGATTTGGTCGCTGCTCCCAACAAGAGACTCAAAAACTGTTTCAAAAAAAGAAAACACGCGTCACCTCAGCCACTTGTGCACATGGTCGCGACAAAATCCCGAATGGACCAACGATGTGACCGGAACTAGAAATCGGCTGATCGTTGTTTGCTGCATGCGGAACGATCGATACAATTCCGGCACGGTCAGCCGCTCGGGTGTATCGGGAGCGAAATTCGTCTCGTCTGGCGGATCGCGGCAATCCGGTCGCGACGATGTGGACAGGAAACAGGCCAATGGCGATCGAGCACGAGCTAATCATGAACAAGGGCCTGAACGAGGCTCTCCGCGACGCACAGAATGGCCAGGAACGCGCCAACCTTCGTGTCGCCGCCGACATTCTCGAACAAAGCGCCGAACGCCCGGAAGCACGGTCATTCCTCCATTCCGTTCTCTGCACGATCTACCTGCCACACAGGCGAACCGCGCCCGACGCTGTCTGGCAGCGCAACAATGGCGATGGTGCCACCCTCATGATCCAGCCGACAAAGAACGAGCGCGGTCAGTATTGCGGAGTGCCGTACGGACCCACGGGCCGCCTGATGATGATCTTTCTCCAGAACGAGGCCTATCGCAATCGTTCGCGCCGCGTCGAACTCGGCAACACCATGCATGCATGGCTTCGCGCCATGGGTGTCGACAACAGCGGCAAGGGCTACAAGGCAGCACGCGAACAGGCGATGCGGATCGAGCGGTGTCTCGTCTCGGTATCCTATGAGACCGAGACGACGCGTGAACGCTGGCAGGACACGATCATTCGCGGATCTTTCAACATCGGTGACGATCTGCAGCCCGATCTGTTCTCCCAGGCCATCGAGCTTTCGGAGAGCTTCTACAATGCGCTGCTCCAGCATCCGGCCGTTCTCTTCGAGCCCGCGATTCGCCATCTCGCCGGCAAGAGCCTGTCCCTCGATATCTATGTCTGGCTTGCCTATCGCCTGCATGTGCTGAACCGCCCGACATCCGTTTCATGGCGGGCGCTGCACCGCGCATTCGGGCCGAACTATGCGCGCGAACGCGATTTCCGCAACCGTTTCCGCGACTCGCTGCAGAATGCGCTGCTGGTCTATCCCGAAGCCCGTGTCGACACGAACGAGGATGGCGTCATCCTCCACGCAAGCGCCCCGCCGGCGCCGCCGCGTTCCGTCGTGTCACTCGCGAGCGCCAGACGTCGCCCGCAGAAACGTCTTGCCTGATCGTTCCCGCACATCCCGTCGACTGCCTGTCTTCCTGCAGGCATGCCTGAATGGCGGCCGTACGAAGCTGGAGCACAGTCACATACCGGTCACCGCCAGTGAACTGGCCGCCGATGCTCAGGCGGTGCGACTGGCCGGAGCAAACGCACTGCATGTTCATCCACGCAATCTTTCCGGGGAGGAGAGCCTCGCACCCGACGATGTTGCACGCACGCTCGACGCCATTCGGAAAGCGGTGCCGGGCATGCCCGTCGGCATCGGCACAGGTGCGTGGATTGCGCCGGGTGGGCGATCCCGTCAGGCGCATATTCGCAATTGGCATGTCCTTCCCGACTATGCCTCCGTCAATCTCGGGGAAGAGGATGCGCCGGAGGTCATGAATATCCTTCACGAGAAGGGGGTAGGGATCGAGGCTGGCCTTCTCGATCTCGACGATGCAGAACGTTTTGCCGACCTTTCCATGACGCGTGGCGTGCAGCGTATCCTTGTCGAGATGCCGATGGATGATGGTCTGGAAGCCATAGACCTCTGCCGTCGAATCATCGCGATGCTCAGGGATGAAGCCGTTGCGGGCGACCTGCTCGTGCACGGTGAGGGAAGAAGCGTCTGGCCGATGCTTGAATTCGCCGCAGATGAGGGGCTCGCAGCGCGCGCCGGTTTCGAGGACAGCGTTCTTCTGGCGGATGGATCCCCTGCATCCAGCAATGCGGAGATCATCGAAAACGCCATGCGAATTCTCACGCGCGTGTTCTAGAGCAAAGTCAGTTCAGGTTGGGTC
The DNA here is from genome assembly GCA_020446285.1 of Geminicoccaceae bacterium. Classification (GTDB taxonomy): domain Bacteria; phylum Pseudomonadota; class Alphaproteobacteria; order Geminicoccales; family Geminicoccaceae; genus JAGREO01. The sequence goes on along the minus strand of JAGREZ010000251.1, from coordinate 222 downwards.
ATATCCTGCGTGGCGCAGGTAGTTGGCGCACTCATCAGGTGTGATTTTTTCGATCAGCGTTCCGATTTTCTGCCATAGGGCGTCGACGGTTCGCTCTTGTGCCTCGCGCAACAGTGCCTTAATTTTGGAGAACACCATTTCGATGGGATTGAGCTCGGGTGAGTAGGGCGGCAGGAAGAGCAATGAAGCGCCTTTTTCCCGGATGATCCGGTGAGCTTCCTT
>JAGREZ010000250.1 GCA_020446285.1 Geminicoccaceae bacterium | reverse complement strand
TGGGTTTCGCCCGCAAGGTCGCCAACCGGGTCATCTTCATGGACCAGGGCCAGATCGTCGAACAGAACGAACCGGAAGAATTTTTCCTCAACCCGCAGAACGAAAGGACGAAGCTGTTCCTCAGCCAGATCCTGCAGCATTGATCAGCGGCAGTCGGACTGAGCGGCCGCAACTACCCATTGCGGTCGAACAGTCGAAGTTGCATCTTTTTCTCATGAAAAATCCTCCACATGCACGACATGGTCGCCTCCATGGCTGTTTCGACCATCGGTCAACGTGAAGGGTTCAGCCGTCTGGTAGGAGAGGATCAGGTTGCGGTCCATGGTCACCAGCACCGCATCGCGGGCGAGGGCATGGGCCACGATCAGGCCGTCATGAGTCGACATGGGCTTGCTGCTCACCGCATGCCGCAACAAGGCGTAAGTCTCGGCTGCATGGATGTCCCATGCCACCGCCGGGCAGAATTCGAGCAATTCGTGATAGCTCGGCAAACGCCACTTTCGTGCCACCCGGCTCTTGGCAAACCCGAACATCTGCTCGGTGTGGACCACCACCGAAAGGCACAGATTCACGGACGGCAACACCACCCGTTCATAAACGTCGGCACGTTCCGGATGCTTGATATCGAGTAGAACGGCGACAACATTGTTGTCGAGCATGACCGGGCGTTTCAAAACGCATGTCCTTCTCGCGGCATGGGATCTTCGTCTTCGACCTCTTTCATGACCCGGCGGTATTCAGCCGCTCCTTCCGGATCATAGGGCATTTCACGGAGTCTCTTCTCGAACTTCCGCAATTTCTCCTCGCGCGATTCTTCCGTGGGCCGCAAGGTGACGGCGTGCGTCACCGGATCGTATTCGAGCAAGACTTCGTCGCCGTCAAAACGCATCTCGGCCGGGATGCGTACCGCCTGTGAGTTGCCGTTCATGAACAATTTGGCTCTCATGCCGATCACCTCTGTTATAAAAATGACGTATATACAATATATATGGGTTGTGGAATTTGGCAAGAATCAGTCCGATGATAATTTGTCATAACAATTCTTATGCAAATCATGATCCGTCCTGAGGGCGGGTGCATGAACGGCACTGCCCTCAGCTTGCGTTGTCGCTCCTGTCGTCATCGCCCCGCAGGTCCGCGAGGAAGCGGTCGCGCCAGACATTGATGTCGTTCCTGCGGGTGGACTGCATCATGCGTTCCCAGCGGTCCTTTCGCTCTGCCTGCGGCATGCTCAGGGCGGCGTGAAGCGTGTCGGCGACGTGATAGACGTCGTAGGGATTGACGATGAGAGCCCCTTCGAGGATGCGCGCGCAGCCGGCAAAGCGTGACAGGACCAGGACTCCCGGATCGTCCGGATCCTGTGCCGCCACATATTCCTCCGCCACGAGATTCATGCCGTCGCGCAGCGGTGTCACGAGGCCGACCCGGCTCATGCGGAAGAATCCGGTGAGCACGCGGCGGCTGTGGCTTCGGTTGATGTAGCGAAGCGGCACCCAGTCGCTCTCGCTGTAGACGCCGTTCAGATGACCCGACATGAGTTCGACCTGCTGTCGAATCTCTAGATATTCCGGCACATCCTCTCTTGATGGCGCGGAAATCTGCATGAGCACGACCTGCCTGCGCTGGCTCGGATAGTCCTTGAGCAGCATTTCATAGGCGCGCAGCCGCTCGATCAGCCCCTTGGTGTAGTCGAGCCGGTCGACGCCGATCATGAGCATGCGGTCACCCGGCAACGTCGCCCTTACCTTTTCCGCCTGCTTGCGGGCCTCCACCGAACGCGACATCGACACCACGTCATCGACATCGATGCCGATGGGATAGGTTCCCGCGTGGAAGGTCCGTCCGACCGCCCGCATGGTTCCGTCCCGCTGTACCGTTCCGTTCAGCTCGTGCTCGATATAGAGACTGAATTCGCGCAGGTCCGTGCCGGTCTGGAAACCGACCACATCGTAGGTCGCAAGGTCGGTTGCCAGCTGGCGGTGCCATGGCAGGGTGAGGAAGATTTCCGGTGTGGGAAACGGAATGTGCAGAAAGAAGCCGATCCGCGCATTGACGCCCAGACGACGGAGCTCGGTCGCCATCGGGATCAGCTGATAGTCATGGATCCAGATGATGTCGCCGTCTCGCAGGAGCGGCAGCAGCGCCTCGGCGAAGCGCTGGTTGACCTTGCGATAGGCAGCATACCAGTGATGCTCGAAGCTTGCGAGATCGAGGCGATAGTGAAAGAGCGGCCAGAGCGTCCGGTTCGAGAAACCGCCGTAATAGGCCTCGAAATCGTCGGTTTTCAGGTCGATCAGTCCATATGTGACCTTGCCGGTTCGAAAGACCTTGGGCTTTTCCGGCGGCTCCTCGCTGGTTTCTCCGCTCCAGCCGAACCAGAGCCCGCCGGAATCCCGCAAGGCGGCGTGGACTCCGACGGCAAGGCCGCCGGCCGAACTGACCTGACGACTCGTGATGGGTGTGACGCGGTTCGAGACGACGACGAGACGAGACAGCTTGCACCCTCCCCCTTGTTCTACACGACCTGATCCCAGGACCTGCTCAGGCGCATCGCGCAGGAAATGAGACCGACATGGCTGTAGGTCTGCGGGAAGTTGCCCCAGAGGACACCGCTCTCGCGATTTACATGCTCGGCGAGCAGACCCAGATGGTTACGGCACGAAAGGAGCTGTTCGAAGAGCTCCCGCGCCTCCTCGTGCCGGCCGATCGCGGCAAAGGCCTCGACCAGCCAGAAGCTGCAGATCAAAAAGGCATTCTCCGGCGCGCCAAAATCGTCGGGTGCCTTGTACCGGTGCAGGTAAGGCCCGTCGCGCAAGGCACGCGCCACCGCCTCCACCGTTCCGATATAGCGCGGATCGTCCGCCTTGACGAATCCGACCTCTTCCATCAGCAGCAGGCTGGCATCGAGATCCTCTCCGCCGAAACTGGCGGTAAAGCTGTTCAGCTTCTCGTTCCATGCCTCGCGTTCGATCAGCGCCTTGATCCGGTCGGCACGGTCGCGCCAGAAGGCGCTGCGTTCCGGCAGTCCGAGATGACCGGCAATGCGGGCGAGACGATCGCACGCAGCCCAGCACATGAAGGAGGAATGGGTGTGGATGAACGCCTTGGTGCGGAATTCCCAGAGTCCCGCATCCGGCTTGTCGTGATATTCCCACGCCTTCTCGCCCAGCACCTCCAGACGCTCGAAGGTGGCGACGCCGGCCGGCTGGCTCAGACGATGGTCGAAGAAGGCCTGGGTCGCCGCGAGGATGACGGAGCCATAGCCATCATGCTGCAGGTGCTCGTAAGCCTGGTTGCCGACGCGGACGGGCTTGTTGCCGCAATAGCCCGCAAGCGTGTTGATCGTGTTCTCGATGAGCGCGCGTTCGCAGCCGATGCCGAAGACAGGCTGCATGTAGCCGTCGCCGCTGGCGGAGACGATGTTCTCGATATAGCTGATATAGCCTTCCATCGTCTCGATATAGCCGAGGCGGTTGAGGATGCGGACGACGAAGAACGCGTCGCGGATCCAGCAGAAGCGATAGTCCCAGTTTCGCCCCTCACCATCCGCTTCGGGCATGGAGGTCGTCGGCGAGGCGATGATGGCGCCCGTTTCCTCGAAGCTGCAGAGCTTGAGCGTGATGGCCGAACGGATCACCGCCTCCTGCCACTCGAACGGCAGATGCAACCGTCCCGAGAGATGTTGCCAGTAGGCTGTTGTTTTTTCGAAAAAATCCCTTGCCGTAGCGCGGACGCTCCCGCGCAGGCTCTCGTCGGGTCCGAAGACCAGGACGATCGGCCGGTCGAGACGGAAACTGTCGCCACCGACGACATAGGTGAGCGGCGCATCGGTGGTCAGCCGGAGCGAATGGGTATCGTCGACAAAGCGCAGATGATTGCTGCCGCGGGTGATCGACGGGCGCGTGCCGCCATAGTTGTAGTGCGGTGCCACGCGGATGCGGATGCGCGGGCTCTCCTCGCCGAGCGGATTGATCATGCGCACGATCATGGTCGGACGGAACATCCGCTCGAACTGCTCGAAGCGCGGGCAGAAATCGATGATCTCGATGCCGGAGCCGCGTTCGTTCCTGAAGACGGTGCGAAGGATCGCCGTGTTGCGCACATAGTCCTGTCCGGTTTCGACGGTACCGTCCATTTCGATGCCGAAGAAGCCGCGATCCGCATCGTCATCGAGCAGCCGGCTGAAGACCGGATCGCCGTCAAAGCGCGGAAAGCAGCTCCAGACGATGCGCGCTTCCCTGTCGATCAGGGCATTGATCGTGCAGTTGCCGATGAGGCCATAGTCCAGATTTCTGCTCATGGATGATTTTCAACCGAAAGTGATTGGGCTGAGGGGGAGGGAAAACCGATCCTGCGGACATGCGTGCATTCCCTGCCCTCTTGCCTTGCGCAGGGAGGCACACCAAGTCTAGCCTGAAGTTCGGACCGACGGTGACCGGAGAGGGAATGACGCAGAGATATCTCGTCCATGCAGACGATCGAACCCTGTTTCGAGTATCGGGCGAGGACAACAGGACCTTCCTGCAGGGGCTCGTCAGCAATGATGTCGAGCCCCTGCAACCGTCGCGCGCAGTTTACGCGGCACTCCTGACGCCGCAAGGCAAATTTTTGCATGATTTCATGCTATTCGATGCCGGCGATGGCAGCATTCTCATCGATGTGGCGACAAGCGGGGCCGATGACCTGCTGCGTCGCCTGACACTCTACAGACTGCGCGCGAAGGTCGGTATCGAGCGTCTCGACGATCATGTCGTGCTGCTGTCCTTCGGCTCCGGCGAGCCATATCGCCCGAAGGGCTTCGATGTTTTCGACGATCCGCGCCACCCGCTCATGGGGTCGAGGCTCGCCGGTCGGCGCGAGGATCTTCCCCGGGATCTCGATGATCCGGACCGTTACGACCTGCACCGGCTGCGACTGGGCATTCCCGATGGCGGACTCGATCTGGTGCAGGAGCGTTCGACCCTTGCCGAGGCCGGATTCGAGGAGCTCGGCGGTGTCTCCTTCACCAAGGGATGCTATGTCGGTCAGGAACTCACGGCGCGAATGAAGCATCGCGGTCTCGCAAAACGCCGGCTGATGCCCGTCGCCATCGACGGCATGCCGCCGGCCTGCGGCACGGTGCTCGATCTCGACGGGCGCGAGGCACTGGAAATGCGCAGCAGCCGCGACGGGCTCGGCATGGCACTCGTGCGGCTGGACCGGGTGGAGAACATCGAGGCAGGCGGCGTAGCCTGCGAAAACGGTATCATCCGGTTGCGCAGGCCGGATGGAGCCGGCGCCTGATGCGACTGGCCGCGCGCTATTCCCTCAAATGGCTGATCCAGGCAATTCTTCTCGGTCTTTCTGCCGCGTTCGCGCTCATTCCGTTCCTTTCGGACCTCAGTTCGCGGGCGGACCTCATCACCCAGTTCCTCCTGCAGGGTGCAGCATTGACCGTCGCGTTCGCGCTGCTGGCCGTTTTCCTGCGGCACTGGAAATTTGCGGGAGCGCACACTCTCTGCCTGCTCGTCCAGATCTTCCACATGCAGCCGCCGCTCATCCCCAATACGGCCGTCGCCAGTACGCAAACGGTTCGTCTGGTCTTCAGCAATCTCTGGGCCGACAACCACCAGCGCGCGGCGGCCATGCACACGCTGGAGCGCCTCGACGCGGACATCCTCGTCACCGCCGAAACCGTCAATGGCTGGCGTGAGGATCTTGCGGCCATCTCGGACGATTTCGGCGCCGAGGCGGACTGTTTCAATCTGAGCGGATGCGATCTCGTCATCCACTCACGTTTTCCCATCGTCAATACGCAGACGCCGGCCGAACGATGGAACAGAAGCCGCGCGGTCTATGCCGGAATCGAGACGCCCGCGGGCATTCTCGGGATCATCGGTGCACACATGACCCGGCCGATACCCGTCGGTCAGGTCCATCACCAGCAGAAACATGCCGAGCTCCTGACCAGCCTGGCTTCGGAAATCGAGGGACCGCTGGTTCTCGTCGGCGATTTCAATGCCGTTACCTGGGGGCGGGTCGTGCGCCAGATCGAGCGTGATTCCGGCCTTTCGGCACATCGCGGCATGCAGGGAACCTGGCCATCGGCCATGCCCTGGCCGTTTCGGCTTCCCATCGATCACATCTTCACCAGCGACGATGTCGAGATCGTCTCGCGCGAGGTCGTCAACCTGCCGGGTTCCGATCACCATGCGGTGATGGTCGAACTGCGGCTCAGATCCGGCTGATCAGATCACCGCACCG
>JAGREZ010000026.1:3943-16623 GCA_020446285.1 Geminicoccaceae bacterium | reverse complement strand
CACATCAGGATGTCCTTGGTGCGTCGGCTCGGAACGAAGGCCATCGACCAGGCGGCAGGAATGGCGATGACGATGCCGAGCAACGTGGAGCCGCCGGCGAGGATCACCGAGTTCCACAGATAGCGCATATAGTCCGAACGGTCCTGCACGACTCCGTAATTCTCGAGCGTCCAGTCGAAGAACAGAAATGACGGCGGACTCGCGATTGCTTCGGCCTCGGTCTTGAAGCTCGTGAGGATGGTCCAAAGGATCGGGAAGAAGATCACGAAACCGACGGCCCATGCGGCGGCGGTGTTGATGATCTTGCGCTGGGTGGTGACGGCGCGGGCCATGGCTCTTTCTCCTCACGCGTCCAGGTTTTTGCCGACGATGCGCATCAGGAAGATGGCAACGATGTTGGCGAGAATGATGGCGTAGACGCCGCCGGCCGAGCCGAGCCCGACATTCTGGCTTTCCAGCACACGCTGGAAGATCAGGTAGGTGAGCGTCTTGGTGCCGAACGAGCCACCCGTGGTCACGAAGATCTCGGCGAAGATCGCCAGAAGGAAGATCGTCTGGATCAGGATGACGACGGTAATGGCCCGGCTGAGATGCGGAAGGATGATGTGCCAGAACCGGCTCAAAGGCGGTGCGCCGTCCATCTCGGCGGCTTCGAGCTGTTCGCCGTCGAGCGACTGCACGGCCGTGAGCAGGATCAGCGTCGCGAATGGCAGCCACTGCCAAGAGACGATGAGGACGATCGACTGCAACGAGGCCTGGCTCAGCCATTCGATCGGTGCCGCGCCGAAGAACGCCCAGAGATGTGCGAAAAGACCGTTCACGGGGTCCATGAACATGTTCTTCCACACGAGTGCCGAGACCGTGGGCATGACGAAGAACGGGGCGATGATGAGGATGCGGACGATGCCCTGTCCCCACATCGGCTGATCGAGAAGAAGGGCGAGGCAGATCCCGAAAATGACGGTGATGACGAGCACGCCGCCGACAATCACCAGCGTCGCCTGCACCGATGGCCAGAAGGCGTTCGAGGTGACGAAGCGGACATAATTGTCGAACCCGACCCAGCCGAGATCGCCGCCGCGCAGCGGCAGGTATTTCTTGAACGAAAAATAGAGTGTCATGATCAGTGGCACCAGCATCCAGCCCAAGAGCAGGACCACGGCGGGGGCCATCATCACGCGAGCGGCCGAGCGAGAATGCTGCGTCGCCATTGCGCGTCTCCTTCCCTGTCAGAAAACCGGCCCGCTCGGGCGGATCTTTTTCTCTTTTGGCCACGGGAACCGGAGGGCGATGGGGAGAATTCGCCCTCCGGACCGAGGAGAAGCCGCTTTCGTCTAGTAGCCGGCGGCTTCCAATTCGTCGGTGACGATCGCCTGCGACTTGGCAAGCGCCTCTTCCGGCGTCTGCTGACCGGCGACCATGGCCGAGAATTCCTGGCCGACATTGGTGCCGATGCCGGCCCATTCGGGGATCGCGATATACTGGATGCCGACATAGGGCACAGGCTCGACCGTCGGATTTTCCGGATCGGCAGCATTGATCGAGTCGAGCGTCATCTTCGCGAACGGTGCTTCCTGGAGATATGTCTCGTTCTCGTAGAGCGAGGTGCGGCTGCCGGGAGGCACGTTGGCCCAGCCTTCCTTTTCGGCGACCAGTGCCAGATACTCCTTGGACGTTGCCCAGTTGATGAACGCCTTGGCCGCCTCCACTTTCTGCGTGCCGGAAGGAACCGCCAGCGCCCAGGCCCAGAGCCAGTTGGCGCGCTTGCCGAGCCCCTTGTCGGGCGCGAGCGCGAAACCGACCTTGTCGGCGACCTCGGAGTCCTTCGGATTGGTCACGAACGAGGCGGCGACGGTGGCATCAATCCACATGCCGCACTTGCCCTGCTGGAACAGTGACAGATTCTCGTTGAAACCGTTTGTCGAGGCGCCCGGCGGGCCGTAACTGGTGATGAGGTCATAATAGAACGTGACCGCATCCTTCCATTCCTGGCTCTCGAGCTGCGGCTGCCAGTCCTCGTCGACCCAGCGTCCACCGAAGGAATTGACCACCGTGGTGAGGAAACCCATGTTCTCACCCCAGCCCGCCTTGCCGCGCAGACAGATGCCGTAGACCTCGTTGTCCGGGTCGTTCATCTTTTCCGCGGCTTCCTTGACGAAGTCCCAGTTCGGCGCATCGGGCATTTCGAGACCGGCCTTTTCCATGAGGTCGGTCCGGTACATGATCATCGAGCTCTCGCCATAGAACGGCGCCGCGTAGAGGGAACCGTCATAGGAGAGGCCGGCGCGCATGGCTGGAAGAATATCGTCGACGTCATAGTCTTCCGGCAGGTCGTCGAGCGAAACGAGCCAGTCTTGCGCTGCCCAGATCGGCGTCTCGTACATGCCGATGGTCATGATGTCGAACTGACCGCCATTGGTGGCGATATCCTGGGTGACCCGCTGGCGAAGGACATTCTCCTCGAGCGTCACCCACTCGACGGTGTGACCGGTCTTTTCGGTGAAATCGCTGGTCAGGCCCTGCATGCGGATCATGTCGCCATTGTTCACGGTGGCGATGGTGATACTCTCGGCCTGGGCCTGGCCGGCCGCGACGAGCGCCATGGCGCTGGCGGCGAACAATGAGTGTCGGAATGTCATCGATGAGGCTCCCTGTGCTCATTTCGTTGCAAGGAAGCAGGATAGAAAAAAATTTACACGCGTCAATATTTTTTTTACGCGAGTAAACTTATGCAGATTCCCGCATGACAAGGCGCCCGTCGAAGAGCGTGATCGACGTGGTTTGCGAACGTTCCTCACGGTCGATCCGATCGAGCAGACTCGTGAGACTCATCTCGGCAATCGCTTCATAATCCTGGGCAACGGTTGTCAGCTGCGGGCAGGTGAAACGCGCATAGGGATGATCGTCATGCCCGGCGACACGCATCGCACAGCGCTCGTGCCGCCCGACCTCGACACCCTTCTCATAGGCAGCCGCAAGCAGGCCGATGGCGAGACGGTCGTTGCTGCAGAGCACGGTATCGGTCGCGAACAGCCTGTCGGACAATGCCCGCAGCCCCTCGCGATAACCGATCTCCTCGATCTCCCAGCCCTGTCCCTCGGCATGCACGATCCGGGGTTCGAAGCCGAGCCTGGCCATGGCCTTCTCATAGGCCCGCCGGCGCTTGCCGGCATTCGGATTGGCCGGCGTCCGCATCTCGAAGAAGGTCGGCGCATCGCCCGTACGACAGAGATACTCGACGATCATGCCGATGCTCTGCTCATTGTTGGAGCCGACGAATGCCTCGCCGAGATCCTCGATCCGGCTGTCGAAGAGCACGGTCGGCACATCGGCGCAGAAAGCCTCGATCGTCGGACGGTCGGACAGGCGTCCAAGCGGCGCCATGAGTACGCCCGCCGGCTTCAACACACGCAGATTCTCGAGATTCTCCACCTCGACCCCCGCATCGCCATGCGAGCCGAACAGGATCGGGCGGAAACCGGCATCGATGCACATGCGCTCGATCGTCCGCGCGATCTCGGAAAAGAACGGATCGGCGAGAAACGGCACGACGATTCCAAGCGTCTTGGTCGAACGCCGGTTCTGGTTCACCGCATAGATGTTCGGCCGGAAATCGTATCGCTCGAGCGCCTGCTCGATCTTCTCGCGCGTCGACCGGCGCACGCTGCCGGGATCGTTGAAATATTTGGAAACGGTCGGTCGGGACAGCCCGCTCAGGGCGGCGAACTCCTCCATGTTCCTGACACGATGATCCCGCATCCGTCCGCCCTCATGAATGGCCCTTCACCCGTCGGTACGGATCCGTCGACACGGCCCGCACGACGAAAACGAATGTTCCGACTCATGTTTTACGCGCGTAAAGTTGCTGATGCAAGATTCCTGCGACGCCCCTGCCCGGTTGCGCCCCGTCCGGAGTGCTGCGAGCCAGCCGAATGCGCGCCCGTCGATGAACAGCAGGCCGATGCCGATGGTGGCGGCGCCGGCGATCTCCCGCAGGTGAACCGGCTCGTTCAGGAAGAGGCCGGCGAGCGTCATGGCAGAAACCGGTATGAGCAGGGTCACCAGCATGACATTCCCCGCGCCGGCGCGCACGAGCAGACGGAAGAACAGAAGATAGGCGAGAGCAGTTGCGAGGATCGCCAGTGCAACCAGCGCGAGCAGAACCCCGGACCCGGGCATCTCCAGCCGCCACGGCCGGTCGATGAGCCCGGCAACGACGGCCATGACTGCCGTGGAACAGATCAGCTGACAGGTCGCGGATTTCAGGGGTGCCACACCGGAAAGCCGGCGCCGACCCCACAATGCCGAAAAACCGTAGCTCAGGGCTCCGCCCATGCAGAGCAGGATCCCGGAGAGCCGTGCATCCTCGCCCGAAACACCGGATCCATGCAGGACGGCCACGCCCGAAACGCCGAGCAGCACGCCAAAACCACGCGACATGGTCAGCCGTTCCTCGCCGAAGCCCGCAAGCACGATCACGGTGAAGAGCGGTGTGAGTGCGTTGACGATCGAGGCAAGGCCCGCGCCAATCTGCGTCTGTCCGGCAAATATCAGACTGAAGGGCAGGACATTGTTCAGGACTCCCATGCCGAGGAACGGCAGCCACTGGCGCCAGCCGGAGGGCAGCCGATGGCCGAAATACCAGAAGAATGGCAGCAGTGTGAGCGATGCCAGCGCGACCCTGACAAGGACGACCGTCAGCGGCGGCAGTTCGCGAACGGCAATCGCGGCGAAGAAGAACGAACCGCCCCACAACATCGAGAGCAGCAACAGCAGGAGCCAATCCTGCCCGTCCATGGTTCTTGCCTTGTCCATCGCCTGTCCCCCGTCCAACTCCAGTGACACGATCATGCCCGGCTGAATGCCTCCGCAGCCGATCATGAAGCGATTTCTGGACACGGCGTCGAGGCTGGTCACTCCGCTTCGCGATGTCCAATTCGAACCGTCCATGCCATCGCGAGCAAGCGATATGGCGCGTCTGTTGCAACATCGCCCGGACAAGCCTGCCGGTGCGTGTTCAGGATGCTCGTGCGGCGTTGCCCGGAATGCTGCGAAACGCTAACTCCTGCGACAAGGGATGCAATGGACGAATGTGTGCGAGGAAATGGACGGATGGGGACGATCGAGGGACTGATTGCGGCTCTGGGTGAAATTGCCGTCGAGACGCAGCCGCAGAAGGTGCGCCGTCGCAGCCGCGACTTCTACTGGTACAGCCCGATCCTCAAGCGCCGTCTCGATCATGTCACCGCCGATCTGGTCATCACGCCCGCAAACGAGGCCGAGGTGATCGCCTCAGTCAGGGCATGCCATGCCCACGAGGTGCCGCTCACCGTGCGCGGCGGCGGTACCGGCAATTACGGTCAGGCGATGCCGCTCGAAGGTGGTGCGGTGCTCGACCTGTCGGAAATGAACCGTGTCGAGGAAATCTCCCTTGGCCGGGTCAGGGCACAGGCCGGAGCGCTGATCAGTGACATCGACGGTATCTGCCAGAAGCATTCGGGTCAGGAACTGCGTCTTCATCCGTCCACCCACAAGACCGGGACCATCGGCGGCTACATCGCCGGCGGCTCGTCGGGCGTAGGCTCCATCACCTGGGGCCTGCTGCGCGACCGCGGCAACATCCTCGAGGCCCGCGTCATCACCATGGAGGAGGAACCGCGCATCCTCGAACTGCGTGGCGCGGACATCCAGAAGATCAACCATGCCTATGGCACCAACGGCATCATCACCGAACTGGCCATGCCGCTGGCGCCGGCCTATCGCTGGTGTGACCTGTTCCTCGTCTTCGACGATTTCATGACCTCGGTCCGCTTCGCCGACGCGCTCTCCCGCGAGGATGCCATCCTCAAGAAACTGGTGACACCGCTTGCCGCCCCCATAGGCCATGACTGGCTGCGGCCGGACCTGATCGCCGAGGGCGGGCATGCGGTGGCGCTGATGATCGCGGATATCGCCATGGATGCCTTTCGCGACTTCCTTTCACGCTGGCCGGCGGAGATCGTCTACGAACGCTTTGCCGAGGACCGGCTTTCCAGCGAACTGCCCATATTCGAATATACCTGGAATCACACGACCCTGCATGCACTTCGCCACGATCGCACCGTCACCTATCTCCAGACCCTGTTCCCCGCCCCCGATCATGTCGCGAAAGTGGAACAGATGTACCGGCATTTCGGCGATGAATGCCCGCTGCATCTCGAATTCGTCCGTTTCTCCGGCCAGATCGCCTGCTTCGGCCTGCAGGTCGTGCGCTACACCAGCGACGAGCGCCTGCACGCGATCATCGACCATCTGAACGAAAACGGCTGCCCGGTCTTCAATCCGCACGCCTGCACGCTCGAGGAAGGCGGCATGAAGAAGGTCGATCCCGTCCAGCTGGAGTTCAAGAAGGAAGCCGATCCCAAGGGCCTCCTCAATCCGGGCAAGATGATCGGCTGGGACAATCCGGATTTCGACGAGAGCGGCGACCGGAAGTTCCTCTATGAGGAACACTGAACGGGATCATGGCCCCCCTCGTCAGCCGCCAAGCTCCCTGCTCTCGCGCCGGATGGACCATTCGATGATGTCGCTCCACAGGGAGCGGACGAGTTCCGGATCCAGCCCCCGGTCGCCGGCAGCGGCGGCGACCCGGTCCAGAACCTCCGCCACGCGATCCGCCACCCTCGCAGGCAGCCCCTCGATCTTCTTCAACTCGACCGCCCGGTCGATATAGCGGCTTCGTCTGACCAGCATCTCGACGAGCTCGACATCGATCGCGTCGATCTGCCGGCGGAGCTCCGACATGCTCTTGCAGTTCTCGGGAAGGCGAAGTCTGTCCATCTGGTCTCGTCCTTGTCGATGCAATGCGGCCATTGAAGAATCGTCCGGTCTTCGATCAGGCATCATCGGGCGCGCCGGCCATCTGGCCTACCGTGACCGGCTTGACCGGCGGGCGCAGGCGGAGATGGCCGGTATGGGCGGGATCGCGGTCATGCGCGGCGGCGAGCAGATGCGAGATCGTCAGGGCGCACATCCGCCCCTGGCATGGCCCCATGCCGGCACGGCTGAACGCCTTCGACTGGTTGGGGCCGGTGCAACCGAGCGCGGCGATGCGGCGAAGCTCGCCGGCGGTCACCTCCTCGCAGCGGCAGACGATGGTATCGTCGCCGGGCGGCACCAGAACCTCGTCGCGCGGACGAAAGAGCGTGTCGAGAAAGCGGCGCAGCGGCTTCTTTCGGCGAACGAGCGCCTGCGGCACCCGCGTCCGTCGTTCGAATTCGCGTTCGCCGATGCAGCCGAGATCGTATGCGGCGGCACAGGCGGCGAGTTCGCCTTCCGCAGCCGCCAGTTCGGCACCGCCGATACCGCCCGCATCGCCGGCGACGAGGATGTTCGCGACTGTCGTGCGGCCGAACGGGTCCAGCACCGGCCGCCAGCAGGCCTGCAGCCCGTCATGGTCATGCCGCGCACCTGCCACCATCGCCAGTTGCACATTCGGAACAACGCCTTCATGCAGCAGCACGAGTGAACAGGCGAAATCCATGTCCCGGTGGCCGACACGGGCGCGCAGGCCGGTCACGCGCCCCTCGCCGGCAATGGCGATCGCATCGGCGTTCGAAAGATACCGGACACCGCTGTTCTTCAGTCGCCGCTTCCAGGCAAGCCCCTTGCGTAGCTCGCCACCTGCCATCAGCGCCCGCGGCAGGCCGGCCGCCGCCGCGAGATAGCGCTCGCGCGGCATGGTATCGAGCACCGCCTCGATCCGCGCGCCGGCCTCGATCAGCTGGGTCGCCGCCAGATAGAGCAGCGGACCCGATCCGGCGATGACGGTCGGCACGTCGCTCACCATGGCCGCACTCTTGAGGAGTGTCTGCGCCGAACCGAGACTCATGACACCCGGCAGGGTCCAGCCGGGAACGGGTACGGGCCGCTCCTGGGCGCCGGCGGCAACGATCACTCGCCTTGCGCGGATCCATCGCGCGCCCTCATCCGCGATCAGCCCGAGCACCCCGTCGGCATCGAGATCGAAGACCTGGACGCCCGCCTGACAGACCGCCCCGGACTGCCGGAATCGCTGCGCGATGGCAGCACCCCGGGCATAATCCTCGCCGAGAATTTCCGCGAACCTTTCGCCTCGGGCGGCAAGGCGCTCGATCGCACGATAGATCTGCCCGCCGGGTTCGGCCTGCTCGTCGAGAAGAACGCAGGAGAGGCCGGCCTCGGCCGCCGTGGAAGCAGCCGTCATGCCCGCCGGCCCCGCACCGATGACGGCAATGTCGACATCCGTGCTCATCGGGACCGCTCTGCACAGGCAGAGCCGCCCCGGCGCACCCGCATGCCCTCGCGCGCAACCGTCATGCAGGCCTGACGCCCCGCCCTGCCGTCGATCTCGACGAGACATTCGAAGCAGGCGCCGATCAGGCAGAAGGCCTGGCGCGGCTCGCCGGTCACCGCACTGTCGCGCAGATGGCCGACGCCATGCGCGAGCAGCGCCGCCGCCACCGTCTCACCCTCGACGGCCCGCACCGTCTCGCCCTCGAACTCGAAGGAAACCCCGCGCGCTGCCTCCACGATCCGCCTGAACATCCATCCCCCTCATGCTGGAACCATTCGATGTTAACAGCGTGTTGACGAAATGCCGACAGCCGCGACGGCTTGTATTTTCCCGCTGGGAAAGAGCCTGGCGCGCTGTGATGCCGGGCGCATCACGAGCAGCAGGGGACGCACGCAGCGGGAAAATACAAGCCGTCCCGAAGGGATGCGGCGAAACCGAGCGGCGGGCTTCGTCGGTGTTCGGGCGCGCAGCGCTACTGCGCTGGCCCTCTCACTTCCTCGCCTCCGCTCAGTTTCGTCTCGCATCGCGGCTGTCGGCATTTCGTCAACACGCTGTCGATCCGCTCCGTACATGTGACTCAATCCCGCTCTCGGGATCATGATCTCCGTTTTTCGGCGATATGCAGTTCGAGCGGAGCGAGGAGTCTGGCGAAGGTTTCGGGCGGTGGACGGTCGGTGATGACGAGATCGCCGGCGACGGGTTGCGGCTGGCGGAAATGCGGAAGCCGCTGCTGGCTCGTGAACTTGGTATGATCGACCGCCATCATGCAGCGGCCGGCGGCGGCCTTCATGGCCGAAGCGACATCGACCTCGCATTGCTCGTGCACGAGAAAGCCGAGTCCGGGATCGACGAAAGAGGCGGAAAGCAGGGCGTAATCGACCCGCATGCGCTCGATCACCGCGAAGGTCGAGCGGTCGAACGCGGCGCCGTCATGGTCGCGAAGCTCGGATCCCGCCATGAACACGCGATTGCCCTCGACCATGGCCAGCGTGCTGGCGACGAAAGCGGAATTGGTGACGACGGTGAGCCTGCGGCGCGAGCGCAGCGACAGCGCCACGAAACCCGAGGTCGAGCCGGTGTCGATGGCGAGACTGTCGCCGTCGCGCACGATGGCGGCAACGCTGTCGGCAATCGCCACCTTGGCCTGCCGGTTGAGATCCATGCGCGCCATGAAGGGCGGTTCACCCGGATGGTCGGTGGAGACGATGGCGCCGTGGATCTTGCGCAGGCGTCCCTTTTCCGCGAGCGGCTTGACGATCCGGCGCACCGTCTGGTCGGAGATGTCGAAACGCCTCGCCAGTTCCTGCACGCTGAGCGAACCGTGCAGGTTCACCGCATCGAGGATATCGCGCTCGTATTTCGACATCGATCCGCCACGCCCTCACTCATCCTGAACATTCGAAACGCCAAATCTTGTGCAAGGCTGCCCAAATTTTCGACAAATTCCAACACTATTGTTGTTTTGCTGTGGGAAACGGCTAGCGTTCTCGCAAGGCATGCAGCGGGAGGACAATCGTTCGTGGCGGATCATGCTGTCCGGCATCTGATCATCGGCGGGGGCATCATCGGCTGCTCCATCGCCTATCATCTCGCCGCCATGGGTGAGCGTGATGTGGTCCTGCTGGAGCGGGCCGGGCTCACCGAGGGCGCGACCTGGCATGCGGCGGGATTGGTGGGTCAGCTTCGCTCCTCGCGCAATACCACGCGGATGCTCAAGCGTTCGGTCGAGCTGTACGACCGTCTTCAGGCCGAGGACGGTGTGGCCTTCGACTGGAAAAAGGTGGGTTCGCTGCGTCTCGCCGCGACACGCGAGCGGATGCTCGAGGCGAAACGCCTCGCCACCATGGCGCGAAGCTTCGACCTTGAGATGTACATGATCTCACCCAGCGAGGCAAAGGAATTATTTCCGATCATCGATGAGCGCGGGATCGAGGGCGCGGCCTTCATTCCCTCCGACGGTCACGTCGATCCGGCAAGCCTTTGTCAGGCCATCGCCACGGCCGCCAGACACGAGGGCGCGCAGATCCGTCAGGGCGTGGAGGTGACGGGCTTTCGCAGGAGCGGCGAGCGCATCACCGCCGTCGAGACAGACGGGGGCGTGTGGGAAGCCGAAACCGTCGTGCTCGCCGCCGGCATGTGGAGCCGCGAACTCGGGCGGATGCTCGGCCTGCGCATTCCCGCCTGCGCGGTGGAACATCAGTATATCGTCACCGAGCCGGTGGCTGAAGAGGTCGGCCGTTGGCCGACGCTGCGCGATCCCGAACGACTGGTCTACTACAAGCCCGATGCGGGCGGGCGGCTGGTCATCGGCGGTTACGAGGACGATACGCTGCCGTTCGGCGAACGCGGCATTCCCGGCAGTTTCGTGCGCCAGCTCCTGCCCGACAATCTCGATCGCTTCGCGCCGCTCGCCGAACTCGCGGGTCAGGTCACGCCGAGGGTCAACGAAGTCGGCGTGCGTCAGGTCATCAACGGCCCGATCCCCTATTCGGCCGACGGCGATTTCGTCATGGGCTGGCAGCCCGGCTTCGCCAATCTGATGCTGGCGACGGGTTTTCTCTACGGCATCGCCGCCGGTGGCGGTGCGGGTGCGATGATCGCCGAATGGATCGTCGAGGGGCGTCCCTCGCTCGATCTCTGGCCGCTGGACGTGCGCCGCTTCGGCCCGCATCACGGCACGCGTACCTTCATGTATCCGCGCGCGGTGGAGCATTACGCGCATCATTACAAGATGCGTTATCCCGGACAGGAACACGAGACCGCGCGCGATCTGCGTCTCTCGCCGCTGCATGACCGGCTGAAGGCACGAGGTGCGGTGTTCGGCTCGAAGAATGGCTGGGAGCGGCCGCTCTGGTTCGCGCCCGAGGGTGTGGAGCCGGTCGACCAGCTCGATTTCCTCGAACCGGGCTGGCATCGCTTCGCGGCGGAAGAGCATCGTGCTGTGCGCGAGGGCGTGGCGCTGATCGACCAGACGAGCTTTTCCAAGTTCGAACTGATCGGGCCGGGCGCGCTCGAGACATTGCAGCGCCTTGCCGTTTCCAACATCGACAGGCCCGCAGGCTCGGTGATCTACACCCAGTTCTGCAACGGGCGCGGCGGCATCGAGGCGGATCTGACCATTGTCCGCATCGCCGCCGACCGCTTCTACATCGTCACCGGCGCCGGTTTCGGCGTGCATGACAGCGACTGGATCCGCCGGCATCTGCCGGACGACGGAAGCTGTTGTCTCATCGAGGTCACATCGGCCTGGGCGGTCATCAACATCTGCGGACCGAAATCGCGGGCGGTGCTCGAACGGTGCGCCGAGGAGGATGTGTCGAACGAGGCCCTGCCCTTTGCCAGTGCCCGCGAGATCACGATCGGTGCTGCGACGGTGCGGGCGGTGCGCATCGGCTTTGTCGGCGAACGGGGCTACGAATTGCATGTCCCGACTGAATTCGCCCGGCATGTCCATGACACGCTCAGGGATGCGGGAGCCGCGTTCGGCATCCGCGATGTCGGCTATCGCGCGATCGAATCGCTCAGGCTGGAAAAGGGCTATCTCTACTGGTCGTCCGACATCGGCCCGGACAACAGCCCCATCGAGGCCGGGCTCGGCGGGCGGGTGCACCTGAAGACGAAGGGCGATTTCATCGGCCGTGCGGTGCTGGAACGGCAGAAATCCGAAGGCTGCACCCGGCGGCTCTGCACCTTCGTGAGCGACGACAGACTGCCCGTGTTTGGCGGCGAGACCATACTCCGCGGCGGCCGTACCGTGTCGCTGGCCACATCGGCGGGCTACGGCCACACCGTAAGGAAGACGATCCTTTTCGGCTATCTGGACGACAAGGATCGGGCGGAACGGGATTTCGAACTCGAGGTTTTCGGCGAGCGCCATGCGATCCGCCGGTTCGACGGGCCGCTTCATGACCCGGCGAACGAACGACTGAAGGGATAGGGTGCTTCATGGGCGAGCATGACGACAGGGTTCTCGAGGCGCTGCGCAAGGTCCCCGGATTCGAGACTGTTGAAAAGGCCGATGCCATCGTTCGCCAGGGCGGACTGACCAATTTCGTCTTCCGTGTCGATACCGCCGGCCGCTCGGTCATCGTCCGGCTGGCCGGCGAGGGAACGGATGCCTATATCGACCGTCGGGTCGAGGCCCACAATGCGCGCGCCGCAGCAAGGGCGGGTGTGTCGCCGGAAATGCTGTTCGCCGATCCGGCCAGCGGATTGATGGTCACCCGCACGATCCCGGCAATCACCACCATGACGCCGGCGGGCTTCGCTGCCATCGACGGTGCTCCGGCGCGGGCGGGACGGGCGCTGGCGAAGCTGCACGCTTCGGGCGAGACCTTCGAGTTCCGCTTCGAACTGTTCTCGATGA
>JAGREZ010000026.1:0-3776 GCA_020446285.1 Geminicoccaceae bacterium | reverse complement strand
TCGTCGACTGGGAATATTCCGGCATGAACGATCCCTTGTGGGATGTCGGCGATCTCTCCGTCGAGGCGGGCATGGACACGGTGCAGGAAGGCGAGATGATACGGGCCTATTTCGGCCGCGAGCCGACCGCCGCCGAATTCGGCCGGATGGTGATCTACAAGGCCATGTGCGATCTCCTGTGGACACTCTGGGGGCTCATCCAGCACGCCGACGGCAATCCGGCGGAGGATTTCTGGGCCTATGCCACCGGCCGCTTCGAGCGCTGCAAGACGCTCATGACCGATCCGCAATTCGAACGGCATCTGGCCGCCGTGAGAGCCGGCTGAATGTCCGTCGATATCGTCCCCGAACCAACCATGAATGAAGGAGTAGCTGGATGAAGGGGTTGACCTATGCAATCGCCGGGGCCATCGCGATGGCGGCACCGGCCATGGCGCAGGAATCGCAGGATCCGATCAAGCTCACGCTGCATGACTGGTCGGGTCAGCTCATCACCACGACACTGATGGGAGAGGTGCTCGAGGAAGCGGGCTACAACATCGAATATGTCCAGGCCGACTATATCGCCCAGTTCGCCGGGCTGAAGACGGGCGACCTGCATGTCGCCATGGAGATCTGGGAGACCACCGGTCGCGAGGCGATGGACGAGGCGACCGCGACGGGCACTGTCGTCAATCTCGGCGAGACCGGCATGCAGGCCATCGAGGAATGGTGGTATCCCGCCTACATGAAGGATGTCTGCCCGGGGCTCCCCGACTGGCAGGCGCTCAATGACTGCGCGCAGGAATTCTCGACCCCGGAAACCGCACCGCTCGGCCGCTATCTCGGCGGACCGGTTACATGGGGCGGCTTCGACGAGGAACGGGTCGAGGCGCTGGAGATGGATTTCGAGGTCGTCCATGCCGGCACCGACGCCGCCCTCTTCGCCGAACTGGAAAGCGCCTACCAGCGCAAGGCGCCCATCGTGCTCTGGGTCTATGCACCGCACTGGGCACCGGCGAAATATGACGGCGAATGGGTCGAGTTCCCGCCCTATTCGGTGGAATGCTACAATGACCCGTCGGTCGGCCCGAACCCCGACGCCACCCATGACTGCGGCAAGCCGCGCGGGCCGATCTGGAAGGTCGCATGGTCCGGCGTGGAGGAGACGTGGCCGGGTGCGGTGGAGATCATCAGGAAGTTCCACATCGACAATGACGCGATGGGTGCGATGGTCGCCAAGGTCGACCTCGACGGCATGAGCGTCGAGGACGTGGTCGCCGAGTGGATGAAGGCGAACGAGGACACCTGGTCGACCTGGATCGCCAGGTGATCGGGAACCTGTCAAACAGCAGGCAAGCGGGACCCGCATGACGCCCGACGTCGCGCTGGACTGCCGCAATGTGTGGAAGATCTACGGCACGGGTGCGGAGCGGTTTCTCGCCCGCAACCCGTCGCCGGGCCCGGATGAACTGGGCGAGCACGGATTCATCGGCGCCGTTCGCGATGCGTCCGTGCAGATCCTCAAGGGCGAGATCTTCGTCATCATGGGCCTTTCGGGGTCGGGCAAGTCCACCCTTGTCCGCTGCCTGTCGCGGCTCATCGAACCCACCGGCGGACATATCCATTTCGATGGCCGCGATCTCCTGCGGGCGAGCCCGCGCGAACTGATCGAGATCAGGCGCAGGAAGATGGGCATGGTGTTCCAGCAATTCGCGTTGCTGCCGCATCTGAGCGTGCTCGAGAACACCGCCTTTCCCCTCGATATCCAGGGCGTCGACCGGGCGACACGCGAGGCCCGCGCCCGCGAAGTGGTGAAACTCGTCGGACTGGAAGGACGCGAGGACAATTATCCACGCGAACTCTCCGGCGGCCAGCAGCAGCGTGTCGGCATCGCCCGCTCGCTCGTGGTCGAACCCGACCTGTGGTTCCTCGACGAACCGTTCTCCGCGCTCGATCCGCTCATCCGCCGGGAGATGCAGGACGAATTTCTCAAATTGCAGAACCTGCTGCACAAGACGATCGTCTTCATCACCCACGATTTCGACGAGGCCATCCGCCTTGCCGACCGTATCGCCATCATGAAGGACGGTTCCATCGAACAGATCGCGACACCCGAGGAACTCGTCCTTTCGCCGGCAAACGACTATGTCGCCGAATTCACCCGTCATGTCGATCGCGCCAAGGTGATACGCGCCCGCAACATCGTCTTGCCGCTGGTGGAAACCGGAAGCGGAACGGAGATCGCCGCCGAGGCGACGGTCGCCGAGATCGCCGCGACGGTGGAGTCGTCGAACGAGCCCCTGCGTGTGGTGGATACCGACGGAAAGCCGCTTGGGGTCATCACCCGCGATGCCGTTCTCGACGTGCTTCTCGGCCGGCGATGAAACGGGACGGGCTTCTTTCCGGCCGCTGGTTCTGGCTGGCACTTCTCGCCTCGACCTGGGCGGTTTCGCACTGGTCGTTCGATCTCTACAAGGCACTCGACGCCCGCTGGATCATCCGCTTTCCCGCGGCCTGGCAATGGCCCGTGGAAAGCCTGATCGGCGACGGTCTCGACTGGCTGGTCAATTCCGCACATTTCGGCCTGTTCTCGTTCAGGGAACTCACCCGAGCCATCTCGGCGACGATCGAGGCCCCCTACGATCTCGCCCGCAATCTCCTGATCGAGGCCTTCCGGAGCGGTATCGGCGATACGGCCGTGCAGGTGGCGCCAAGCCTGAGCTGGATCGCGGTCATCGTCACGCTGATGGCCATGGCCCATTATGCCGGCGGCTGGCGACTCGCCCTTCTCGTGGGCGGCTGCTTTCTCTATCTGGCGGTCTTCGGCCAGTGGCAAAGTGCCATGATCACACTCGCCTCGGTCGTCATCGCCGTGCCCATCGGCGCCGCCGGCGGCCTCGCACTGGGCATTCTCGCCTACAGGCACCCGCTCTTCGACCGGGCCCTGCGGCCGCTGCTCGATCTCATGCAGACCGTCCCGGTCTTCGCCTATCTGGTTCCCGTTCTCATCCTCTTCGGCTTCGGCCCGGTCGCCGCCCTCGTCGCCACCGTCATCTACGCCATGCCGCCCATGGTCCGCGTGACCATCATGGCACTTCGCGGCGTTCCCGCCGAACTGCACGAGGTCGGCCGCATGACCGGCTGCACGGGACACCAGCTCATGTGGAAGGTGCTCGTGCCGGCGGCATCGCCAACGCTCATGGTCGGTGTCAACCAGGTCATCATGCTCACCCTCAACATGGTCATCATCGCCTCGATGATCGGCGCCGGCGGATTGGGTTTCGACGTGCTTTCCTCGCTTCGCCGGCTCGATATCGGCGGCGGCATCGAGGCGGGTCTCGCCATCGTCGTCATGGCCATCGCCCTCGACCGGCTGAGCCAGGCCTTCGCGACGCGCAACCGGCTCGAACATTCCACCGGGGGCAGCCTTGTCTCACGCCATCCAAGGCTCATCCTCGTGCTTGCCGTGATCGTCGCCACCTCGCTCCTCGGCTTCGTCATTCCCGCCATCCAGACCTATCCCGAATCACTCACCGTCACTACCGGCCCCTTCTGGTCGGACCTGATGCAGACGATCAATGTCCGCTTCTTCGACACGCTCGAAGCTTTCAAGACTTTTATCCTGACATGGCTCCTGTTGCCGATCAAACGCTTCTTTTCCGGCATCCCCTGGCCCTGGGGTGTGGTCGCCATCGGTCTCGCCGGCTGGCGCGTCGGCGGCTGGCGGCTCGCGGCACTCGGCTCGCTGTTCGCATTCGCGATCGCCGCGAGCGGCCTTTGGGCACAGGCGATGG
>JAGREZ010000249.1:8448-8586 GCA_020446285.1 Geminicoccaceae bacterium | reverse complement strand
CCGTCGACCAGAAGGCGCTGTATGATGCGCTCCGGCAGGGAAGGATCGCAGGCGCCGGGCTCGACGTGTTCGAGGTCGAGCCGACTGCCGCGGGCGAGCCCATAACGCAGCTTGACAATGTCCTGCTCGCACCGCACG
>JAGREZ010000249.1:8121-8435 GCA_020446285.1 Geminicoccaceae bacterium | reverse complement strand
CCGGGATCGGTGCTGCCGATGTCGAGGCGGTGCTGGCAGTTTCGCGCGGCGAGATTCCGCGGGGAATCGTCAACAGGGACGTTGTTGACAGCGAAACGTTCCGCGCACGACTTGCGCGTTATCGTTGAGAACAATCGGAAATCGGGGAGAAAATCGATGCGTACGGGAACATTCTGCGGATCCATGGCAGCACTCGGCATTCTTGCCACGGCCTTGCCGGCGCTCGCCCAGTCCGCCGCCGAACGTGCGGTGGAGGCGGCAAAGGCGTATTCCGGAACGGAAATCACCATCGTCTGGGAGGCGGGGCTGCAATC
>JAGREZ010000249.1:0-8116 GCA_020446285.1 Geminicoccaceae bacterium | reverse complement strand
CTCGACCCGCTCAATTTCTCCGGTCCCAGATGGAAGGAACTCACCGGAATCGACGTCAAGGTGATCGAGGTGCCGACGGCGGAAATGTTCACCAAGATCCTGCAGGAGCACCGCGCCGGAACGGGTGCCTACGACGCACTCAACATCATTCCGTCATGGATGGCGGATCTCGCCCGCGCCGACGCCCTCGAACCGCTCGATGACTATGTCGACAGACATGGCTATCGCGAGGAACTCGACGAGATCGCGCCGGTCTATCGCGACAATCAGATGAAGGTCGGGGATACCATCTACGGCTTTCCCGACGATGGCGATGTCTTCATCATGTATTATCGCACGGATATTCTGGGCGATCCCGAGTTGCAGGCGGCCTTCGAGGACAAGTTCGGCTACGCGATGCCGGTGCCGCCGCGCGACTGGAAATCGTTTTACGACGTTTCCTGTTTCATCACCGAAAGGACCGGCAGCGAGACCTATGGTGCTGCCTTCTTCCGTGATCCGCCCTATGCACAGTTCATGTTCCAGGAGCGCTTTCGCGTCGAGGGCGGCCGGTTCTTCGATGCCGACACGATGAAGGCGACGATCAACAGCGATATCGGCGTCGATGCATTCACCGACATGCGCGAGGAAAACAAATGTATGCCGCCGGGTGTGGAGACCTGGGGGTTCGTCGAAAATCTGGCAGCGTTTCTTGCCGGCGACACGGCCATGACCATTTCCTGGCCACCCTATGGCCGCTGGGCCGCGGGCTACGGTCTCGATCAGGAGGCTTTCGCCTGGGTGCCCAAATCGACCATCGCAGGCAAGGTCGGCTACGCCACACCGCCCGGCGATGCGCCGGAGCTGGCCGCAGGCTTTTCGCTCGGCATCTCCGCGAGTTCGCGCAACAAGGAAGCCGCCTATCTGTTCATCCAGTGGCTGAACTCGAAGGAAATCAGTCTCGAACGGGTCCAGCTCCCCTATGCCCTGCGCGATCCGTTCCGTGCCAGTCACTTCACGTCGGAAGAATACAAGTCACGCTGGGCGGAAGCGCCCCAGTATCTGGAGGCTCTCGAAGCAGGCGCCACCTCCGGACTGCTCGATCTCTCCCTGCTGCAGACGGACAAGTATGAGGAAGCGCTTCGTCAGGGGATCTCGCGCCTCTGGGCCGGCGAAGATCCAAAGGCAATCCTCGACGATGTCGCCGCCCAGTGGGATGCTGTTACCGAACGGATCGGAGTGGACAAGCAGAAGGAAGCCTATACCGAGTGGGCATCCAGACCCAATGCCTATCCGAACAACTGATCCAGACCCCGCGTGAGGATCGCAGGCCCTTCACGCAATGCCGGGACGGGCCTGCCCCGGACGTCAGGGCCGTCGTGAAGGTCGCATCATGCAGTGTGGCTCGTCATCCGGCATCGAACCCCGGTTCTGAAGGCTTCCCGTTGCGGGAATGATCGTCTGCCGGCGAGTGCAGACGGCATCACTTGCGAAACGTCAGCCTGCCTGACCGGTCGATGCCGTGACGCCGGGCATGCCCGTGTTGCGTTCTGCCATTTGCGCACATCCCGTTTCAGCCGGGGACTCGCCGGTATCACAGCCGTCACGCGAGGAGAGAAACGTCAGATCCCGAGGATCGACCAGTCTCGGAAATGCGAGCCGCTTGCGGATGAGGCCATCCGCCGATCGGATCTCGAGCGCCGTTCCGGTGATCGCGATGATCCTCCAGCCCTCGACCGTATCGCCCTCGCCGACACTCTCGATGCGTCGCTCGCCGGCCCGCGTCACCAGCGCCCGTGGCACGCCATCGCGAACGACCGTACCAACCAGCTCGATGCCATCCGCACGGGATGGCAGGGACGCAATGTCATCCCTTGATGCGGGTTCCTCGGATACACCGATACCGGCACGTCGCACCGGCGAGAACAGCGGCTGCTCGATCATGGCCTCGAACGAGGCCAGCGATCCGATCCCCGTCAACATCCTGCCGAACGGTTCCGACGCCGGCGCAGGCCCGCTCCGTGCATCTGCATTCCCGGCCACCCTGACGGCCACGCCATCAACAGCCGTCCCGCCGGAAACCAGATCGGCAACCAGCAGGGTGGCAATCAGCCCGGGACCGGCCAGTGCAACGAGCCGCGACACGGGATGCCAGCGGGCAAGCAACGTCATGGGAGTCTCCACGCGCCGGTCGGCGGGACGGGATCGGCCCGGACGACATGAGGAGAATTCCGGGAAACTGTCGGCAATGAACACAGCTCATGCGTGAATGCCGGCTTGAGTATCTCCGCATGAACAATTCCGCATGTCCCGTCGTCGGGCATTCGCCGAAGCAGGGCACGGCAGCCCGATTGGCCGTTTTGACCCGTTCGCATCGTTTTTCTTTCCACGTTTCACTCCCCGGGCATGTCGGTGCATGGCCGGCATCATTCATCGACTTGCATACTACGCGGCGAGACTTAACAACGAGTTGAAGAAATGCCGATGTCGGCGCCCGCCTTCGCGTTACGCTTCTGCCGGTGCGTGGCGACATTCCCGAGGACGATCACGCCCGAGGATAATCACGGTCGCGGGCGGGCGGCAGGCGGTTTTCGCGGGCGCCGGCTCCAGCGTGGTTGCAAGAACGGCAGCGGACAGTTCGAGACGTTCAGGCCTCGGCAGGGCATTGAAGAGGTCGCGGGCGTGCCGCAGAGACTTCAGATCGCGGTGCGCGAGGGCCTTCTGTACCGCATGATACAGCATGGAATGCCGACCGAGACGCTCGCCCACACGCGCGGAGATTTCCGCAAGGAAACAGGCGAGCCCGCGACTTTCTCCCTCATATCGTTCCTCGTCCATTCGTCACCCCGCTCGTCGCCTGGATTCTCCCCGCAGACCGAACCGCCGGACAACGCCGGAACCGATACCCTGCGGAACTCCCTCCCCGTTTGCCTGCGCCGGCCTTCCTTCTCCCCCTGAGACAGAAACGACGTTACTTGTCAGGACCTTGATCAAACAGGCTCATGTGACATCAGACGTTCGACAAGCCTTGCCCAGTAACTCGTGCCGATGCTGAGAGCGTTGTCGTTGAAGTCGAACTCCGGATGGTGGAGCGCACTCACCGGACCACCCTCATGGGTTCCCATCCAGATATAGTTGCCCGGACGGGCTTCGAGCATGTAGGAGAAATCCTCGGCACCCATCACCGGCATCGGGTTCCGGTCGACCCTGTCGGCACCGACGATCTCGGCAGCTGCGTCGCCGGCCGCCACGGACTGATTGGGATGATTGACCGTCGGTGGATAACCGCGACGATAGCGGTATTCGCAGCCGAGGCCCATGGCGGAGGCGATGCCGCTGGCCAGTTCCCTGAGGCGGCGTTCACAGAAATCCCGCGTCTCCGGCTTGAACGTGCGGACGGTACCGTTGAGGACAGCCTCTCCGGGAATGACATTGAACGTGTCGCCGGCGATGAACTTCGTGATGGAGATCACGGCATTGTCGAGCGGGTCGATCTGGCGCGAGACGATCGTCTGCGCCGCCTGCACGATGGTGGCTCCGGCCGTTACGGGATCGGCGGCGAGGTTCGGCATGGCGGCATGCCCGCCTCGCCCCTCGAGACGGATCGTGAACTCGTCGGACGCCGCCATGGCCGGTCCGTTGCAGACCCCGAACGAGCCGAGGGGCATGCCGGGCCAGTTGTGCAGACCATAGACCTCATCGACGGGAAATCGTTCGAACAGCCCGTCCTCGATCATCGCCTTCGCTCCCGCCCTGCCCTCTTCAGCCGGCTGGAAGAACAGGCAGACCGTGCCGGCGAAATTCCGAGTCTCGGCGAGATAGCGCGCCGCCCCGAGCAGCATGGCGGTGTGGCCGTCATGGCCGCAGGCATGCATCTTCCCGGCAACGGTCGAGGCATGCGCGACACCGCTTCGCTCCTGAATCGGAAGCGCGTCCATGTCGGCGCGCAGGCCGATGCGGGCGTTGCCTTCCCTGCCCCGGATGACCGCAACGACACCGGTCCGGCCAATCCCCTCATGCAGTTCGTCGACCCCGAATTCGGCCAGATGCCTCGCGACGAAAGCCGCCGTCTGCGTTTCCTCGAAGCCCAGTTCCGGATGCGCATGGAGATGCCGCCGCCACGCGGTCATGTCATCATGAAATTCCGCTACGCGATTGACGATCGGCACGATTTCCCTCCGCTCTTCCGGGTTTCCCGGAAACGAGACTACAGTTTGGACCGTGTCGTGTCATGACGTTGTTTTGCGCCCGACCGGTACCGGGCTCTGGCCACCCGTCCCGCCCTTGCGGCGAACATAGTCGAGCTTGGCCTGCGCCAGACGCTCGATCTCGAACCGGGCGCATGTGTGCGGAACCTGAAAGGTCACCTCGACGAGCGTTTGCGGATCGATGGCCGTGACCCGGATGATCCGGCCGAAACTCCGCGTCTCTATGATCGCCTGATCGCTGCTCAAATCGCCTCCCGCTGCCGTCGCCCGAAGAGATGGATCACCTTTCATTCTACCAGCATGCGAACGAAATGCCGACATCCGCTTTCCGCCGCACCGCGGGCGTGACAGGGTCGGGACGTCCCCGGGTGCGTCCGGGGCAAGGGGCTTCACGCCTGCCGGCATCTGCATGGTAAGGGAGCATGCGTCGGGTGCCCGCACTGCCGGAGTCCGCCAGCCGTAACGCCGTCGCAACGACGAATGACGTGCGGACCGGCAGCGTCATTGTTATTACCAGGAAGGATCAGGGATGCGGTCGATCAGCCAGGTGCTGTTGTTCACGATGCTTGCCGGCGGAACGGCCATGGCCGACATGCGTATCGAGCTCACGGACGGGCGCATCCTCACCGTTCCCTATGGTGCCGACGAGATCAGACGGATCGTCGTGGACGGCCGGACGGTCCGACTGATCGATGCGGCTGCGGCAGTCGCCGCCAGCGAGGCCGCCCCCTCGCTGCAGGGGCAGCTGCCGCCGCGTCCGGCACCACTCGCCGTCGGGAATTCGCTCGACGAGGCCGGACGCCGGATCCTCCGCGTCGGACCGGAACGGGAACTCAGATTGCCCAGCGACGCATCAGCGATCGCCGTGGACGGCGACATCATCGAGATCGATGCCGGACGCTATGTCGGCGATGTGACCGGCTGGAAGCAGAACGATCTCGTCATCCGCGCCGTCGGGGGGCCGGTCCACATCGATGCCGCGGGACGCGGTCATGCAGGCAAGGGGCTCTGGGTTATCAGCGGACACAATGTGACGATCGAAGGTATCGAGATGTCGAACTGTGCGGTCGATGACAACAATTGCGCCGCCATCCGCGCCGAGGGGGGAGACCTCACACTTCGCAACATGCACCTGCATCACAACCAGATGGGTCTCCTGTCGGCCATGGATTTCGAGGGCCGCCTCCTGATCGATCGAAGCGAGATCAACGACAACGGCGTCGACTACGAGGCGCTCGGCATCCAGCCCGGCCACAACATATACATGGGTGCCGGCGGATCACTCGTCGTGCAGGGAAGCTGGATCCACAATCCGGTATCCGGCCACAACATCAAGTCGCGTTCCGCCGAAACGCTCATTCTCTACAACCGGATAGAGGATGGCGACGGGGGCCACGGATCCTACCAGATCGACATCTCCGACGGTGGCCGTACGGTCGTCCAGGGCAACCTCATTCGCCAGGGCCCGCTGGCAGAGAATTACAGCATCATCGCCTATGGCAGCGAAACCCGCAGCCGCGCCAATTCCAGCCTCGAACTGATCCACAACACGGTCGTCAATGAGCTCGGCAACGGCATTTTCCTGCGCAACGACACGCCCGTGGTCGCCTCGCTGGTAAACAACGCCTTTCTCGGCGAGGGCGAGCTGGCCGTCGGCGCCACGCGCGAGGCCGGCAACGTCCGAACGGGCGAACCGATGGAGCCCGCCGACATACAGCGCAGGGGCTTCGGCATGGACAAGGGTGTACAACCGGGAAGCGTCGAGGATTTCACCGAATTGCCGGCATGGGAGTATGCCCACCCGGTGCGGCTCGAAAAGCGGCCGCTTCTCGGCGCGGCACCGGATGCGGGCGCCTTCGAGATGACCGGGCCGGCTTCCCGATAGCGGAAAGGCGCCGGATGGCCGAAGTCCGGGAAGATCCGGTCGTCGCGTCAGCCCCTCAGCGGATTGTTGACAATGCGAGGGCGGAACGCCTGAAATGACGACGAGATTTCAGGCGATACCATCCGGAGGTAACATGTCGCGACGCCCTTCGCCTTTTCCCATGCCTTTCCTCTCCCGTCGGCATCTGCTCGGCAACGGCGTGGCGATTGCCGCCACGACCTCGGCCTTCCCCCGCCTCGCGGCTGCCCAGAACCGCCAGGTCAACATCTACAACTGGGATACCTATATAGGCGAGACGACGGTTGCGGACTTCACCGAAGCCACGGGTATCGAGGTGCGCTACGACCTGTTTGCTTCCAATGACGAACTGTTCTCGAAGCTGCGCGAGGGCAATCCCGGCTACGATGTGATCTTTCCGTCGAACGACTGGGTCGAGCGCATGATCGTGGCCGGCCTGCTCAACGAACTCGACCATGCGAAGATTCCCCATTTCGCCAATGTCGATCCGGTCTTCGCCAATCCGACCTTCGATCCTGGCCGCGCCCATTCCATGCCCTACATGTGGGGAACGATGGGGATCGGCTACCGGAAGTCGGTCGCCGAGGTGCACTCGTGGAAGGATCTCCTCACCGACAGCGGCCTCACCGGTCGGGTGTCGCTGCTCGATGACAAGCATGTCGTGCAGATGGGATTGAAATATCTCGGATTTTCGCTCAACAGCCGCGACCCGGCCGAGATTTCCGCAGCCGCCGATGCCATCATCGCCGCCAAGCAGCAGGTCAAGGCCTTCAGCCCCGATACCGGACAGGACCTGCTCATTTCAGGCGAGGTCGATGCCTGTCAGGAATGGTCGGGCGACATTCTTCAGGTCATGACGGAGGATGATGACCTGCAATATGTAGTGCCGGAAGAAGGTGGTAATCTGTGGGAAGACACGATGGCCATTCCCAAGGGCGCGCCACATGTCGAGGAAGCGCATGAATGGATCAACTATATCCTCGACGCAAAGGTCCATGCCTCGATTGCGGCCTATATCCAGTATGCCTGCCCCAATGCCGCGGCAATGGAGTTCATTCCGGAAGCCGACCGGGACAATCCGGCGATCTATCCTCCGCGCGAGGTCCTCGAGCGCTGCGAGACCCTCGTCTACAAGGGCGAGGAGGTCGAATCCCTCTATGACGACGCGCTCACCCGCATCCTCGCCGCCTGAGGATGAAACCGGACTGATCGAAATCCGACGGGGATGGGTAGCGTTGCTCCCGCCCCCGTCATTCGCGTAAGTCGCCGACTGCGGGCGTCAGTGAAGGTTCCAGAGGCCCGCAGCGCGGGTTGTGCTTGAAGGTCCGACGAGTTGCTTGCGCGCGACCGTCACGGTATGCAGCTTTCCCTCGATGTTCTCGCTCCAGAAATCGAGGAAACGCCGGAGTTCGGGATAACGTGGCGCGATGTCGTAATGTTGCCAGACGAAGCTCTGCAGGACGGCCGGGTGGTCCGGCATGTGGTAGACGATCTCGGCCGTCGTGAGTCGGTAGCCGGCGAGTTGCAGTTCCATGGCGCAGGGCATTTCGTGCATCGGGTAGTCTCCAGTATCCTGACCCATACCCGACATGATTCATGGTCAGTGGTTAACGTCAACTTTCCATTCGCGAAAAAACACGAAAAAACAGACTGTTAGCAGCGGTCTTCCGTGAGTGCTGACATTTTTTGGCACCGCCCCCTTGAAGATGCGGGGGCGGACCTTTACCTGCATCCTCGACGTTAGCACTCATTCAGGACGAGTGCTAACAGCATTATGTGGAGGTAAGTGACTCATGCAATTCAGGCCTTTGCACGATCGCGTGGTCGTTCGTCGCGTCGAGGAAGAGCAGAAGACCGCCGGCGGGATCATCATCCCCGACACCGCCAAGGAAAAGCCGATGCAGGGCGAGGTGATCGCCGTCGGCCCGGGTGCCAGGAACGAGAAGGGCGAGATTGTCGCGCTCGACGTCAAGGCGGGTGATCGCGTGCTGTTCGGCAAGTGGTCCGGCACCGAGGTCAAGATCGA
>JAGREZ010000248.1:3522-4320 GCA_020446285.1 Geminicoccaceae bacterium | reverse complement strand
TCCTGAGCATGACCCGCTCGACGTCAGTGGGATCCTCGCCGATCAGCGCCTCGCGGAAGTGGAGGACGAACGGCTTGAGATAGGGTTTGGTGTATTCGGCCTCGCCGAGGCCATACAATCCCTCGTCGGTGGTGATGCGCACGATCGGATGCTTGCCGATGATGGCGCAACGCAGATCGGTGATTTTCATGGTTCGGCTTTCTGTGGAAGCGATGGGGCTCAGTCGTCGCTATCGCGCGGCATGCGGTCGAACTCGACCCGGACATCGTCCCACGCGCCGGTGTCGCCGAAATATTCCATGCCGGGCCGCAGATGTGCGCGGATGCCCTCTTCGTTGAGGTCGACGCCGAGCCCCGGCCGGTCGGGCACAGTGATGTAGCCGTCGGCCATGTAATCATTGTCGAGACCCGTCACGAGATCGAGATAGAACGGGAGGTCGAGGCCGTGATGCTCGAGCGCGACCAGACTGGCGATCGAGGCGCCGAGATGCACATTGGCCATCATCGCGATGGGCGAACAGCAGGCATGGAGCGCCGTCGGGATGCCGTAGCGTTCTGCGTGGTCGGCGATCTTCTTGGTCTCGGTCAGGCCGCCGGAGGTCAGCATGTCGGGGTGGATGATGTCCACCGCCCGCGTTTCGATGGGCTCGCGGAAACCTTCCCAAAGATACCAGTCCTCACCCGCCGCAACGGGAGTGAGCAACGCATCGGCGACCTTCTTGTGCCCGGCGATGTCGGTCCAGGGCATGACGTCCTCGACCCAGGCGAGATTGAAGGGTTCGAGCGCGCGGCCGATGCG
>JAGREZ010000248.1:0-3452 GCA_020446285.1 Geminicoccaceae bacterium | reverse complement strand
CGCACCGAGCGTGCGACTTCGGCTGCCAGTTCGACGCCCCGCCCGGAGATGCGCGCACCGGCGCCGCGACCGGTCGCATAGCGCTGGCGGAACTGCTCGTATTCGAAACGGGTCGCCTGTCCGACCAGCGCACCCGGGGCGGCCTCGAACATCCGGGCCGAAAGATCGAACTTGATGAAGGTCAGCCCGAGACGCTTGCGGCTGAGAACCGCCTCGACGAATGCTTCCGGCGTTCCGTCGCGTGGAGTCGGCGTGTCGCCATAGAGCCGGATCCTGTCCCGGAACTTGCCGCCGAGAAGCTGGTAGCACGGCACGCCGTAGACCTTGCCCACGAGATCCATGAGCGCGATCTCGATGCCGCAGACACCGCCGCCACGCCGCCCGTCACCGCCGAATGCCTTGATGGTCTTGAACAGATATTCGACATTGCACGGGTTCTGCCCGACGAGCAGATGCTTGAGCTGCAGTGCATAGAAGGGATGGGCGCTGTCGCGGACCTCGCCGAGCCCGTAGACGCCCTGGTTGGTCATGATCTTGACGATGGGATAGTAGCCGTGACCCATCACGGTGGCGACACGGATATCGGTGATGCGCAGGGCGCTCGGCTGCGAGCCGGTTCGGACATTGTCCTCGATGGTCCCTGATGCCGGGTTGCGGTCAGTCATCCTTTTTCCTCTGACGGCGAGAGTTGGCCTTGTTCTTTGAATTCCTGGAGAGCGCGCCTGATTCTCCCTGCCGTTTCGCGGCATCCATCTGGGCGATGATGTGACGACCCGAACCCTCGACGTGCCGAGCCACCACTGCCGCTGCTCCGTCCGCATCCTGCTCCCGGATTCGCTCGATCAGTTCGCGATGCTCTTTCATCACCGCATCGCGACGACTGAGTGCTGTCGGAAAACGACAGCTGATCGCCCGCAGGATTTCCCTGTGTCTCCACCAGAGAACGGCGGCGTGCCGGTTGTAGTGCCGGTCATAGATGATCTGGTGAAACCGGGTGTCGAGCGCAGCATGCCTGGCGAGATCGGCAAAGTTCAGGCTCTCGATCTCATCCTGTACGGCTTCGAGCTTCGCGATGTCGGCATCGTCGACGATGGTAACGAACCAGCGGGTCAGCGCCGGTTCGATCAGGATTTCGATTTCGGTGATGTCGCGCACGAAACTCTCGTCGATGGGTCGCACGCGCGCGCCCCGGTTCGGTTCGATGACGACGATCCCCTCGCCGCGAAGCTGTTGCAGTGCTTCCCGGACAGGATTGGTCGAGGTGCCGTAGCGCGCCGCGAGATCCGCAATCTTCAGCCGCTCATCGGGCTCGAGCGAGCCAAGAATGATTTCATCGCGGATCTGCTCATAGACCCGGCCCGGCCGGTCGAATAGCTGCGCCGATCTGCTGCCAACGCCTGTCATGTCCATCATGGGAACGGATCTTAAGGGGCTTTTTCGCAGAGACCAAGAGGAACGCACGCGAAAACAAAAAAATAATGTATGATCTGCTGTGGATTGACAGATATCTTTTTGTCTGGACAATGCAGGTTCAACTTCGTGTCAGACGATGTTCCGTGCGACCCGAAAGACGGCGCTCCCGGTTGACGACAAGTTGTCGGGGTCTGTACTTTCGCGATTCAAATGAAAAACCGGATCAGGGAGGAATGGTTTGATGAAAAATATAAATGTAAAGTTCTGTCATTCGAAATCCAATAGACGATCTCAAAAATCTTTGGGAAGTGCCGTCGTAGCGGGCTTTGCATTTTCGATGATTTCCTCCTCGTCCAGTGCGCAGAGTGTGGACCTCAGCCAGTGGTCGCCGGAATATGTCAAGAGCATCGCCGGTACGGCCGAATTCGATACGGCCGGGGATTGCGCCAGGATCGTTCCGCTCGATTATGCGGGCAAGCTTTCGGTCTGGTGGACGGGCCCGACCGATGCCTCGCCGGACATCGAGCGCAAGTTCAACGAGGAATTCTGGGCTGCATGGCAGCAGACCTATCCGAATATCGAGACCGACGCGCAGAACATCAATTACAATGAACTGCTCGACAAGTTTCGAACCGCATTGTTGGGCAATGCAGCACCCATGGTGGTGCGCTTGCAGATCCTCGGCGGCGTCGAATTCGCTGTGAAGGACTATCTGCAACCGCTGAAGCCCGAGGATGTGGGTTATTCGAGCCAGGATTTCTGGCCGGGTGCGTTGAAGTCTGTGACTTACCAGGGCGAGACCTACGGTATTCCGACCAACAACGAGACGATGGGGTTCATCTACAACGCCAAGATCTTCGAAGATGCAGGACTGGATCCCAGCCATCCGCCCGAGACGTGGGAAGATGTGGTGGCCTATTCCAGGCAGATCCACGACAAGCTCGGCATCGCCGGTTACGGTCTCGTCGCCAAGCAGAACGCCGGCAATACGCCGTTCCGCTTCATGCCGATGGTCTGGGCCAATGGTGGCGGCGCGCTCGACGAGCAGACCGACAGTCCATCCTACGAGACCGTCAATATCAACAGCCCCGGCACCAAGAAGGCGTTGCAGGAAGCCTACGACATGTATGTGCGTGACCAGTCGGTGCCGGTTTCCGCACTGACCAACACGCAGAACGAGAACCAGGCACCATTCATCGCCGGGCAACTTGGCATGATGATCGCCCATCCTTCCGAATACGCCAAGATGGTCGATCTGGCCGGCAAGGCCACCGGCCAGGACAAGGAAATTGCCGATTCAGTCGTTGAAAACATGCGCTATGGCCTCATTCCCAAGGGTACGGACCGTCGCGCTGTCGTATTCGGTGGCTCCAATATCCACATCGTCAAGAACGAATATGTCGATGGCGAGCTGGACGAGCAGGCCGCCAAGGCTCTGGTCTGTTTCTGGAACAGCCCGGAATGGTCGACGAAGCTTGCCTGGACCGGCTCGAATCCGGGCAACCTGCAGGGTTTCAAGACCAGCTGGATGAAGGAGCGTCTGGACACGATCAAGTTCCTCGACGTCACCACCTCCATGCTGCCCAGCGGCATTCCGTTCCCGGTCGTCGTCGAGGCGCCGGAGATCATGAACATCATCGTGCCCGATATGTTGCAGAACGCGCTGACCGGCAAGATGACAGTCGACGAAGCGGTCGACGACGCGGCGCAGAAGATCGACTCGCTGATGAGCGGACTTTGATACTTCCCTGAAACTGTCAAACCGGCCGGCGGCGAAACGAGGCCGCCGGCCGATCAGCAGGGCCTTCCCTTGATGAACGTTCCGTCAGCAACGACTGCCGAGATGGCTGTCGCGCCTCGCCGCACCAGTCTGATCAACCAGATTGTCGAGCATCGGGGCGATTATCTCTACGTTCTACCGGCGCTGATCGTGATGATGATCGTGATCGCCTATCCGATCTACTACACGATCGAGCTGAGTTTCTACAAGACGCCGCTGAATCTCCAGATGAAAGACAAGGTCTGGGACGGTCTGAACA
>JAGREZ010000025.1:22045-22170 GCA_020446285.1 Geminicoccaceae bacterium | reverse complement strand
GAGGAGAATTTCGGATCCGGCATCTTCACCGACAGAACGCAGGTCAGCCCCTCGCGCATGTCCTCGCCGGTGAGTGTCACCTTGTCCCGTTTGAGAATGCCGGTTTCCTCGGCATAGCGGTTGAT
>JAGREZ010000025.1:19030-21937 GCA_020446285.1 Geminicoccaceae bacterium | reverse complement strand
CGCGCATTCGACACTCAACCGGTCGCGCTCGCCGGCCATGACGATGGGCGGATTGATGAGTGCTGTCTTGGTCCGGTCGAGGAATTCGACGAACATGCGCAGACCACCGTCATAGTGCAGCACCTGTTCGAGCGGCTCGCTCGGCCGCTTGTCGCGGAGGACGATGCGCACACCCGAATTGAGGAAGGCCAGCTCGCGAAGCCTGTGTTCAAGCGTGGCGTAGGAAAATTCCGTTTTCGAAAAAGTTGCCGACGAGGGCATGAAGGTGATCTCGGTACCGCGCCGCCCCTCGGTCTTGCCGACTTCCGTGAGCGGAGCGACAGGCTCACCGCCGTTCTCGAAGCGGATCATGTATTCACTGCCGGTTCGCCAGATGCGCAGATCGAGCCATTCGGACAGCGCGTTGACAACCGAAACGCCGACACCGTGCAAACCTCCCGAAACCTTGTAGGAGTTCTGGTTGAACTTCCCGCCGGCATGGAGAACGGTCATGATGACTTCGGCAGCCGAGCGCCCCTCCCCCTCGTGCATATCGACGGGAATGCCGCGGCCATTGTCGGAGACGGTACAGGAGCCATCGGCATTGAGCGTCACGCCCACTTCGCTCGCATGTCCCGCGAGCGCCTCGTCGATGGCATTGTCGACCACCTCGAACACCATGTGGTGAAGACCGGAGCCGTCGTCCGTATCGCCGATATACATGCCGGGACGAAGACGCACCGCCTCCAGCCCTTCGAGAACCTGAATGGAACTGGCGTCATAGGAAGACTCGGCCGGAGTCGCGCCCTCATTGGGATCACCGCTGGTCGGTTCACTCATGATTGCTCAATCGCCCCTCATCCACATGGAAGAATTGTGCCCGTCCGGAAAGCGCCCCGAAAAGGGATTTGTCAGTTCCGGTGAGCCAGACCTGCGCATCGAGCGCCAGAAGCGCATCGCAGAGCGCGTCCCGACGCGCGCTGTCGAGATGGGCGGCCACCTCGTCGAGCAGCAGGATTGGTGTCATGCCCGAACGTTCGCGGCGAAGTTCCGCCTCCGCCATGACCATGGCCAGCAGAACCGCCTTCTGCCGTCCGGTGGAGAGCCGCGCCGCCGGTTCGCAGCGCACGGCCTCGCACACATCGAGATCGCTCCTGTGCACACCGTGCTGCGCACCCCCGGCGAGTGCATCGCGCCCGCGCGAGCGCGCGAGCGCTTCGCAGAGCCGCTGCTCCGTATCGAGCGCACTCATCTCCAGCAACCAGCCTTCCACCTCGCCCGAAGGCGCGAGTTCCACTGCCGGCAGATCGAGCACCGGGTTGCGCAGGCGGGCGTTGAGAGCCCCGATCACCTCGATGCGGGCGGCGGCGATGGCTACCGCCGGCTCGGCCATCCGGGTTTCCAGAACCTTGAGCCAGGCAGGATCGCCCGCCCCGTCACGCAGCACCGCCGAACGTTCGCGCATCGCCCGCTCATAAGCCGCAACCCGCGTGGCGTGATCGGGCTGGACGGCGAGCGCCAGACGATCGAGCAGGCGGCGCCGGCCGCTGGCGGCATCGCCGAGAATCCGGTCCATCGACGGCACCAGCCATGAAACACCGAAGAACATCCCCAGCTCCGACTGCCCCCGCAGGTTGCGGTCGAACAGACGGACAAAACGCCTGTCATGGGAAGGATCGCGACCGGTGGCGATGTCCAGCGGTCCGTCGATCGTCGAGAGGCGCGCCCTGAGAACGAACGGTCCCGCATCATCACGGTCGAGTTCAGCAAGTACCGCCCGCCTCAGCCCCCGTCCCGGAGAAAGCAGGGATATGGCTTCGAGCAGGTTGGTCTTGCCGGCGCCGTTCGCACCGGTGAGCACCACGATGCCGTCGTCAACCGCCAGTGACAGTTGCCGGTAATTGCGAAAATCGCGCAGTTCGAGCGTCGAAAGAGCTGCTCTTGGCTGTGAGCCGGCAACCTCCTCCGCGAGTGCCAGGGCTGCCGCCATCAAACACGCATCGGCATGAGAACGTAGAGCGTGCTGCCGTCCTCCGGATCGCGCACGAGCGTCGGAGCGCCGGGGTTGGACATTTCCAGCACGACCCCCTCGCCGTCGACCTCACCCAGGATATCAAGCACATACCGGGCATTGAAGCCGATTTCCAGCGGCTTGCCATCGAGTGACCCGTCGAGCTCCTCCACCGCACGGCCGGATTCGGCGCTGACCGCCGACAGGATCACGCGCTCGTCCTCGAAATGGAGTTTCACTGCCCGGGCGCGCTCGGTGGAAATGGTGGCCACCCGGTCGACCGCATCGGCGAAAGGCTTCGCCTCCAGTTTCGCAATCGTCTCGTTTCCGGACGGGATGACGCGTTCATAATCCGGGAACGTCCCCTCGATCAGCCGCGAGACGAGTACGGCGGAATCGAGCAGGAAACGGATGCGCTTGTCCGACACATCGACCGTGACATGGCCATCGACAGTCTCGATCAGCTTGCGCAGTTCTCCCACCGTCTTGCGCGGCACGATGATCGCCGGAATATTCTCGGATCCCGCCGGCAGCGCCACCTCGACACGGGCAAGCCTGTGCCCGTCGGTCGCAACGCCGCGAAGCGTGCTCGTGGCTCCCTCGATCCGGGCATGCATGTGAATGCCGTTAAGATAGTAACGGGTTTCCTCGGTAGAAACGGCAAAGCGGGTCTTGTCGATGAGCTTGCGCAGGTCGGCGGCGGGAATCTCGAAACGCACATCGAGACCGTCGCCGGGCATGGCCGGGAACTCGTCGGAGGGGAGACACGGCAGGTTGAACACCGAACGACCCGCCCGAACCGTCAGTTCGACACCGCTCACGCCCTCGCGCGGTCGCCCGATCTCGAGCGAGACCTCGCTGCCCTCGGGCAGTTTGCGGATGATGTCGAAAAGCGTATGCGCCGCCACCGTGGTTTC
>JAGREZ010000025.1:17916-18981 GCA_020446285.1 Geminicoccaceae bacterium | reverse complement strand
TCGGTGGCGGTCATCACGAGTTCGCCGGAATCGGCACGCAGCTTGACGTTCGACAATATGGGAATGGTGGAACGGCGCTCGACGACGTTCTGCACATGCGAAAGCGACCTGAGAAGTGCTGTCCGTTCGATACTGAGCTTCATGGGCCGTGCGAATCTCTCGAGGATTTGTGCATCTTTTCGGCCCGTCGAACGCTGCCTTCAGCCCGCTGCCTCAGACCCCGCTGCCTCAGACAATGGACCCATCACGCCGAGCCAACAACCGGAAGCAGAGCTCGCCGACCTCGCAACCGGGAGCAAAAGCTAGCAGATTTCACGACCAAGGTTGATTGTTTTTTGTACTCGCGCCGCGGAATTCGTACGGATTCGAGACTGTTGGCGCTACTCGCGCAATCACTGCGGACAGCCGAGGTCTCGCCTGGACCGCACAGTCAGGTCTGCAACCGCCGCTTGAGTTGTTCAACATCTTCCAGAAGCACGCGATCCTCCTGACAGAGACGGTCGATCTGACGGATGGCGTGCATCACCGTGGTATGATCGCGATTGCCGAACTTCTTGCCGATTTCCGGCAGGGAACGCGGCGTCAGCTGTTTGGCGAGATACATCGCCACCTGACGCGGACGAGCGACGGCGCGTGCCCGGCGGCTCGAACTCATGTCGGCCATGCGGATACCGTAATGCTCGACTACGGCCCGCTGGATCTCCTCGATGGTGACCCGCCTGTCATGCGCGCGCAGAAGGTCGCCAAGCACATCCTGTGCCATCTCGATGGAAACTGTGCGACCGACAAGACTTGCCTTGTGAACGACACGATTCAGTGCACCCTCGAGCTCGCGGACATTCGAGGTGATCCGGTTTGCGAGGAAATCGAGCACGTCCTTGCGAACATCCGCGCCAAGCTGCTCGGCCTTCGCTTCGAGAATACCGAGTCGAAGCTCGAAGGTGGTCGGATGGATATCGGCGACAAGGCCCCAGTTGAGACGCGAGCGGATGCGCTCCTCGAGACCGGAAAGGTCCGACGGACTGCGATCGGCCGAGATGACGATGGAGCGCCCGCGCTCCACCA
>JAGREZ010000025.1:0-17911 GCA_020446285.1 Geminicoccaceae bacterium | reverse complement strand
AAGGTGTGGAAGAACTCCTCCTGGGTGCTGTCCTTGCCGGAAATGAACTGGACATCGTCGACCATCAGCAGGTCGACCGACCGGAACATCTCCTTGAAACCCATCGTGTCCTTGGATTTGAGCGCCCGCACGAACTGGTACATGAACTTTTCCGCCGACAGATAGACGATCCGTCGCGACGGGTCGATCTGCCTGGCGCGCCAGCCGATGGCATGCATGAGATGGGTCTTGCCGAGCCCGACACCGCCATAGAGGAACAGCGGATTGAACGGCGGTTTCTGCGATTCGGCCATGCGCTCGGCGGCGGCCACGGCGAACTCGTTCGGCTTGCCGACAACGAACGCCTCGAACGTGAAACGCGGATCGAGACTGGCGGTGAACTCATCGAGATCCGGGGGCACCTCGACTGCGGACGGGACTCGATAGCCCGAAGGAACACTCTCGGACGGGAAGCCGGCACCATCGTCACCGTCCGCCTGATCAGACACGCCGGAAACGCCACGTCGACCCGCACGGGAGCCGGAACCGTCACCGGCGGAATCGTCACCGCGGTGCCCCTTGTCCCGCGCATCCTCCGCGCCCATGTCACGGCCGCTGTCACCACGACGGACAACGGGGCTTCCCGCCGGTCTTACGGAAAGAGCGATGGAGCGAATGCCGGGATTGATACCGTTCCAGAGCGAACGAATGCGGTCGGCATAGTTGGAAACCACCCAGTCGCGCATGAATTGCGTGGGAACACCGATGACGGCCCGATCCGCCTCGATCTCGACCAGTTCAAGCGGCCTGAGCCAGGTGTTGTAGGCGGTCTCGCCGATTTCGGACTGCAACAGTTCGCGGACCCGATGCCATTGCTGGTCTATATCGTTCGATCGTGGACCGACCATCCGCGCCTCAGATGCCACTTTCAACCCGCTCCGCAACAAATGGTTCCAAACGGCCCCTGCCCGCATCCGGACAAATCCGCACGGAAACAGCCTCTTCCTGGTTCATCCCGCAGAATCGCCCGGACGACCACCTCTGGCCTCGCGCTACGGTTTTACCATGAAAACCGTAACAGTTGCATTGATCAATCTCGGGGATCTTTGAAGCCGATTGAAGATATTCTTAGTAAATCCGCCCGAACCCACCGATTTTTCTTTACAACCGAAAGTCAACGCAAGTCCCGAACCGAAACTGATGCGTTCCGAAGTTCATTCAGGAAGGTTAAGGCGACACCGCCCGCATGACAAGAGGATCGAAAAGAGAACGCGCATTATCGCGCATCGGTTGAAAAAAAAGATTGTGAGTGTTCATAAACAATCGCGCCGCGGATCAATCCCGCGGCGGCGACGAATACGGTCAAAACAAGGTAAGAAGAGTCGTTCAGTTCGCCGGAGCGATCAGCGCACTGACGCGCTTCGACAGGCGCGAAACACGCCGGGACGCCGTGTTCCTGTGCAGCACAC
Source organism: Geminicoccaceae bacterium (assembly GCA_020446285.1). Taxonomy (GTDB): domain Bacteria; phylum Pseudomonadota; class Alphaproteobacteria; order Geminicoccales; family Geminicoccaceae; genus JAGREO01. The sequence continues at coordinate 16,463 of JAGREZ010000025.1, read as the reverse complement.
CCTTGGTGACGCCACGCATGATCTCCGGTTCCGCGGCACGGAAGGCGGTCATCGCTGCATCCCTGTCGCCGCTGGCGATTGCATCCTCGACCTTGCGCATGTAGGTCCGGATCCGGTTCATGCGACTGCGGTTGACCTGCGTCCGCTTTTCCGTCTGGCGAATACGCTTCTTTGCTGATTGATGGTGAGCCACGTCGTTCCTCTACGTTTCGAAGGCCCGCTCCTATAGCGCCGAAGTCGGGACCCGTCAATCTCCCGGCCGGTACGCGAGAGCGCCACAGGCACCCCGTGACCAGCCGTCGCGCCGTGTCAGCGGTGGCTGAAGCGGGCGCTCCTCTTCTCGGTGAAGGCGGTCATGCCCTCGGCGCGGTCGTCGGTCGCGAAGGTCGCATAAAAAGCACGCCGCTCGAAGCGAAGCCCCTCGGCGAGCGAGGTCTCGTAAGCGACATTCACCGCTTCCTTGGCCATTGCGACGATGGGCTGCGATTTCTGTGCGATCTCGTTGCCGATCCTGAGAGCCTCGTCGATCAGGTTCTCGAGCGGTACGACCCGCGACACGAGATTGGCGCGCTCGGCATCCTCGGCATTCATCATGCGTCCGGTGAGAATCATCTCCATGGCCTTGCTCTTGCCAATCTCGCGGATCAGGCGCTGCGAGCCGCCGGCGCCGGGGATCGTGCCGAGATTGATCTCCGGCTGTCCGAAGCGGGCGTTCTCCGCAGCGATGACGATGTCGCACATCATCGCCAGTTCACAGCCGCCGCCGAGCGCATAACCGGCGACCGCCGCGATGATAGGCTTGCTGTGCCGGGTGACGTTCTGCCAGTGGGCGACATAGTCCGTGTTGTAGGCGGCTGAGAAATCGAGGTCAGCCATCTCCTTGATGTCGGCACCGGCGGCGAATGCCTTTTCCGAACCCGTCAGCACGACGGCCGCAATCTCCTCATCGGCGTCGATCGCCGAGAGCGCCCGTTCGAGCTCCTGGAAAACGAGCGCGTTCAGCGCGTTCAGCGCTTTCGGCCGATTGATGGTAATCAGCGCGACCGCGTCACGATTCTCGACGAGAATGGTCTCGTAGGCCATTGAATACCCCCTAGAACCATCGGTCCCGCGAATGGCCGACCGGGCCCTCCGCAGCTCCGGCGAGGTTCTGTTCCCGGTGTGCAGTGCAAAACGAGCGGGGTTAAACACCATGCCGGCGGTTTGCGTCCAGCCCTTATTGTCGCTTCCGCGAACAGGATGCGGCCGCCGTGCAGGCGACTTCATCGCTGGCAGCGGCGGCAGAAGAAGGTGGCGCGACCGCCCTGAACCGACCTGCTGACCGGCTCTCCGCAGGTCGCGCAGGGCTTGCCCTCCCGGCCATACACACGGAAGAAGGACTGGAAATTGCCGAGCTGACCATCGGCGGCGACATAGTCCCGCAATGAGGAACCGCCGGCCCCGATGGCCTCTTCCAGTACCTCATGGATGGAAAGTGCCAGCCTTCGCGCCCGTACCGGCCCGATGCTCGCCGCCTTGCGAACGGGCGAGATACCGGCGCGGAACAGGCTCTCGCTCGCATAGATGTTGCCGACACCCACCACCAGCCGCTGGTCCATGATCGCCGTCTTGACGGCCTGCAGGCGGTTCTTCAGGCAGGATTGCAGTGCCGCACCATCGAACGCGGGATCCAGCGGTTCAAACCCGAGATGCGCGATCCAGCGATGCGCGCGCCATTCAGCGGTGGGCACGAGATCGAGCATGCCGAAACGCCGGGGATCGACATAGCGCAGTACCGAGCCGTCATCGAAGCGGAAGGTCAGGTGCTCGTGCATGCCGCGCGACTCGCCGTCGAACAGGAAGCGCCCGGACATGCCGAGATGCATGAGCGCCGTGAGCCCCTCGGAAAGATGCATGACGATGTATTTCGCACGTCGTTCGAACGCGTCGATACGTCGCCCCTCCAGCCGTTCCGGCAAGAGCGGCGGCAGCGGAAACCGAAGGTCGGCGCGCCACTGCCCCACTCCGTCAATACGGCGTCCGCAGAGGCGGGCACGCATGGCCCGCATCGTCGTTTCCACTTCCGGCAGTTCCGGCATGGCCCCCTCGCATCCCTTCCGAAAAGACGTCGCCTTGCTGGCAGCGTCCGGCTGACTTAGAAGAACCGGGCATTGTCGGGCAAGCTGGAGTCGGGTTCATGAGCGCAGGAGATTCCGTCAACGGGACCGCCGGGGATGCCGTCCGGCACCAGGATGCGCAAGGCCAGGAAGCGGTCGCTCACCTGGCATCCTCCTTCGGCTTTGAGGAGGTCGAGCCGGCAACGAAATCAGGCAAGGTGCGCGCCGTGTTCGACAGCGTCGCCGGCCGGTACGACATCATGAACGATGTCATGAGCATGGGCGTCCACCGCTTGTGGAAGGAGGCCATGCTCGACTGGCTGGCTCCGCGCGCCGGACGCCACTATCTTGACCTCGCCGGCGGCACCGGCGATATCGCCCAGCGCCTGTTCGACCGGATCGACGGCAAGGCGCGCATCACCCTTGTCGACATCAATGTGTCCATGCTCGGAGCAGGACGCGACCGCGCCCTCGACAACGGCTGGTATGCGGGTATCGACTGGATCGCGGGTGACGCGCAGTCACTGCCGCTGGCGGACCGCAGCATCGACGCCTGCACCATGGCCTTCGGTATTCGCAATGTCACCCGCATCGACCGGGCACTCTCCGAGATACGGCGGGTGCTCCGGCCCGGCGGACGCTTCGTCTGCCTCGAATTCTCCAGGCTGCGACTCGCCGCACTCGAAGGTCTGTACGATCGCTACAGCCTCGACGTGCTGCCGGTCATGGGCCGGCTCATCGCCGGCGATGCCGAGAGCTATCGCTATCTGGCGGAGAGCATCCGCCGCTTCCCCGATCAGGAGACGTTCGCGGGCCTGTTCCGTGAAGCCGGCTTCGAGCGGGTATCCTTTCGCAATCTCTCCGGCGGTATCGCGGCACTGCATTCGGGCTGGCGCCTTTGAAACGGAGGCCCGGCCGTCTGCCCGAGACACCCCCTGCCCATCCCGGTTCGACACATGCTCCGCGGCATCCGTAATTCCATCAGGCTCATGCAGCTCGCCCGCAGCCTGTTCCGGCATGACGCGCTGTTTCCGCTCGAACAGATCCCGGCGGCAGCACCACTCCTTCGCATCGCCCGTCCATTCACGAGCCGCAAGGCCGAGGGGCGCCCCGGCGAGCGGCTGGCGCGTGCGCTTCAGGAACTCGGCCCCTGCTTCATCAAGTTCGGCCAGAGTCTCGCCACGCGCGGGGACCTGATCGGCGATCCCATCGCCCGCGACCTCGCGCAACTGCAGGACCGCCTGCCTTCGTTCTCCTCCGCTCTCGCGCGCGAGATCATCGAAACCGAGCTGCAGGCGCCGATGAACGAACTGTTCGTGCAGTTCGACGAAACGCCCGTCGCCGCGGCCTCCATCGCCCAGGTGCATTTCGCCCGTACCACCGACGGTCGCGATGTCGCCGTCAAGGTGCTTCGCCCGGACATAGAAAGGGCGATCGAGCGCGATCTCGACCTTCTCCTGTGGCTGGCGGGGATCGTCGAGCGGCTGCAGAGCCAGTACCGGCGCTATCGCATCGTCGATACGGTGGAAATCTTCGCCACCTCGACGCGGCGAGAGATGGATCTTCGTCTCGAGGCCGCCGCCGCCGCCGAACTGCGGGAAAACTGTGCCGACGACAGGGGCTTTCGGGTTCCCGATGTCGACTGGCAGCGAACGGCGCGGCGGGTAGCCACCTTCGAGCGCGTGGAAGGAGTCAAGGTCGACGACCGGAGGGGACTGGCGGCCGCGGGACACAGCGGCGAAACCATCCTTGCGCACGCTTCGGCAGTCTTCTTCAATCAGGTCTTTCGCGACGGCTTCTTCCATGGCGACATGCATCCGGGCAACATGCTGATTGCCGCAAACGGCGATATCGTGGCACTCGACTTCGGCATCATGGGAAGGCTCGATCTCGCCACGAGACGCCATCTCGCGGCGATTCTCGTGGGCTTTCTCAGACGGGACTATGCCAGCGTCGCCGATGTCTTCTTCGATGCGGGCTTCCTTCCCGACACGGTGGACCGCCTCTCCTTCACCCAGGCCTGCCGCGCCATCGGCGAGCCCATCCTCGACAAGCCGTTGAGCCAGATTTCCTTCGGCCGGGTGCTCGGGCAGATCCTTGCCGTCGCCGAACAGTTCGAGATGCGCAGCCAGCCACAATTGCTGCTGCTGCAGAAGACGATGGTGGTGGCCGAGGGAGTCGGGCGTCTGCTGAGCCCCGACGTCAACATGTGGGAAATGGCGCAGCCGCTGGTGGAAGCATGGATCGGCCGCCATCTCGGACCATGGGCCCGGGTCGAATCCGCCATCGGGGACACGATGCGGATTGCCGGACGGCTCCCGCAACTCGTCCAGCGGATGGATACGGCGCTGGAGCTGTTCAACGAGCGCAGGGAAGCAAGCCGCGACAGACGGCAGGCATTCGGATGGCTCGTGGCCGGCGCGATCGGCATCGTCATCGGCCTGCTCATCCACTGACACCGCAACCGTACCGGTCGCACGCACCCTTTGTGCAATCATGCTTCGCGGTCGTAATTGTCGCACCCGGTCGGCCGCGCTATCCTCAGGCACCGGACACCATGAAAAGAACAACGGGATGAAACCACCGGTGAAGATCGCGCTCATAATCAGCGGTGGGATCGCCGCCTACAAGATTCCGGAGCTCATCCGTCGTGGACGTGAGCGCGGCATGGACTTCACCTGTATCATGACCGAAGCCGCAAGCCGCTTCGTCGCCCCGCTCGCGCTCGCGGCCGTCAGCGGCAACAGGGTGCTTGACGACCTCTTCTCGCTCACCGATGAGGTCGAGATGGGGCATATCCGGCTCTCGCGTGAAAGCGACCTCGTCGTAGTGGCACCGGCGACGGCCGACATCATGGCACGCATGGCCACGGGCCAGGCGAATGATCTAGCCACCGCCGTGCTGCTGGCCACCAACCGCCCCGTGCTGATCGCTCCGGCGATGAATCCCGCCATGTGGGAACACCCGGCGACGCAGCGGAATGTCGAACGGCTGCGTCAGGATGGTGTAGCCTTCGTCGGTCCCGCGAGCGGCGACATGGCCTGTGGCGAGACGGGCTCGGGGCGGATGGCCGAGCCCGGCGAAGTCCTCGACGCCATTCTCGACCAGATACGGCGTTGCGAGGGCCCGTCCGGTACGCATCCCCTCGCCGCAAGACACGCGATCGTCACGAGCGGACCGACGCACGAGGCCATCGATCCGGTGCGCTACATCGCCAATCATTCTTCCGGCCGTCAGGGACATGCCATCGCACGGGCACTGGCCGATGCCGGGGCCCGTGTGACCCTCGTGAGCGGTCCCGTCACAATCGCCGATCCCAAGGGTGTCGACTGCCGCCACGTCGTGACCGCCCGCGAGATGCTCGAGGCGGTCGAGACCGCCCTCCCCGCTGATATCGCCATTTGCGCGGCGGCAGTGGCCGACTGGCGACCACAAAGCGAAGAGCGCAACAAGCTCAAGAAGGATGGCAGCGCCCCGCCATCAATCCGGATGGTCGAAAACCCGGATATTCTCGCACGCCTCGCCGGCCACCCGACGAACAGGCCGGAACTGGTCATCGGTTTCGCCGCCGAGACCGAACGGCACGAGGAACACGCAAGGGCGAAGCTGACGCGCAAGGGCTGCGACTGGATCCTGATGAACGATGTCGGGGCGACGAGCGGCGTCTTCGGCGGCTCGCACAACCGGGTGATGCTCCTGCGCGCCGACGGAACCGGCGAGACCTGGGAGCTCATGGAAAAATCCCGCGTCGCGCAAAGACTCGTCGACGCCATCGCCGCTCGCCTCGCCGACGGAGACGGACTGTGACGCGGCAGGTCGAGATTGCCGTGGAGCGGCTTGCTCACGCAACCGGCCTGCCGCTGCCGCAAAGGGCAACGGCAGGCGCGGCCGGTATGGATCTTCTGGCCGCCATCGGGGAAGACGAGGAACTCGAAATCGGCCGTTTCTGCCGGGTGCTGGTACCGACCGGCCTTCGCATAGCCCTGCCGGAAGGATACGAGGCACAAGTCAGGCCGCGGTCGGGACTGGCCGCACGAAACGGTATTACCGTACTGAATAGCCCCGGAACGGTCGACAGCGACTACCGAGGCGAGATAAAGGTGATCTTGATCAATCTGGGAGACCTCCCCTTTACCGTGAAGCGGGGCATGCGCGTCGCCCAGATGATCGTCGCACCGGTCATATCCGTCGCATGGAAAGAACGGAAGATCGGAGCACATGAAAGCGAGCGCGGCGACGGTGGGTTCGGCTCCACCGGAACTGATCCGTGAATCGCTCGATACAACCCTGAAATAAAAAGGGGAGCTAGCAGAATGTTGAGGCCGAGCAAGAAGCTTGCATTGGCGCTTGAAGCCGTTGTCGACATCGCCTTTCAGGCGACACTCGAACCGGTTCAAAGCCAGGACATCGCAAGGCGGATGGATCTTCCGAGACGTTATCTCGAGCAGGTCATGCAGCAACTGGTCCGTGCCGGGATCCTCAAGGGTGTGAGGGGACCGCGTGGCGGTTATCGGCTTGCCCGGGAACGCCGGCGCATCAGCATTGCCGACATCGTTGCAGTCGTGGAGAAGTTCGACGAAGAAGAAAACGGCTCGGCCGCATCGACGTCACAACTCGGACAGCAGGTCATGGCGCCTTTCTGGACATCGCTCGAGGAGGAGTTCATGACCAAGCTCTCATCCATCACCATCGAGGATCTCTGCCGCAGGGCCGAACGTCTCGACGTTCGCAACGAGCGGGCCCGGGACATGGATTACAGCATATAGGCCATGCCACAAGCGGAACGGCCAGCCCGGCCGTATCGGTGTGTCCCCATGCCGACGCCGCGGGAAAAAGTCCCCTGCATTTTCGCATGGGTGGCAAGGCAAACAAGAACGTGCCTGTCGGAGCGGTTAACCGTATATTCACGCATACCATCACCCGCAGAACACGGAAAAATCGACCATGGTATCGGCCCGGGATTCTTCTCAAGGTTCGACGCTGCTGCATGGCATCGGCTTTGCGCTCGTGGCTTATGGCGCGTTTTCCACCGCGGATGCCATCATCAAACTTTCGAGTTCACGCTTTTCCGTAGCGCAGGTCGCCTTGCTCATGGCCGCCTTCGCCCTGCCGCCGGTCCTTGCCCTGACGCGCGGACAGGGAGGGTTGCGCGCGCTCCTGCCGGTCCATATCCGTCTCGTTGCCGCACGAGGTGTCCTGACCGCCATCGGCTGTCATCTGGCGTGGAACGCCTTTTCGATTATGCCGATGACCCAGGCCTATGCCATCCTTTTCGCCTCTCCCATGATCATCACCGCCTGTTCGGCATTGCTGCTCGGCGAGGATGTCGGCTGGCGGCGCTGGTCGGCGACGATCGCGGGTTTCGTTGGCGTGGTCATCATGCTCGATCCGAGTTTTTCCTCTCTCGGCAAGGGGCATCTGCTCGCGGCTCTGGCCGCCTTTTGCGGCTCGGCCTCGTTCCTGATCCTGCGCAAACTTGGCGGCCGTGAGAAGAGTGCGTCGATTCTCGCATCCCTGCTGCTTGCTGTCGGGCTGTCCTCCGCACCGATCGCCATCAGTGACTGGGTCGTGCCGACCTGGGGTGAACTTTCGATGATCGCCCTTGCCGGGCTTCTCTTCGGTTCCGGTCAGGCGGGGCTCGTGTTTGCCACACGGGAAACGCCGGCGGCGCTCATCGCCCCCTTTCAGTATACCCAGATGATCTGGGCCATGGTCTTCGGCATCATGATTTTCGGCAACATGCCCACGACGAACCTGTTCATCGGTCTCGCGATCGTGGTGGCCAGCGGCCTCTTCATCGTCTGGCGCGAGACCGTCCGCGCCCGCCCGATCACCATTGCCGGCGGCCGTGGCGAAGTGACGGCGAGAGCCGCACGCATCAGCGAAGCCGAAGGCTGAGTGCGGAAGACGTGACGGGCGGCCGGCTACCGCCCCGCTTTCCCTCATCCGGAAACCGCATCCCGACGCCGCACCCGGCGTCGGGCAAAGGCAAACAGCAGTGCGGCGATCGTCAGCGCGAGGAGCATGGCGGTGGTGACCGGCAACAGCGTTCCATCATAGAAGCGGCCGCTCGCCATGGCGAAGAGCCCCGAAACCAGCGACGACAGGGCGGAAACGAAGGAAGCACCCATGCCGGCTATTCGTCCGAGAGGCTGCATGGCGAGCGCGGTGATGTTACCGAAGAGCGAACCTATGCAGAGAAAGAGACAGAAAAACAGGCCCACAAAGCCGGAGAACGGCAGTTGTCCGCCACTTCCGATCACGAAAACCAGACCGATAGCGGAAATCGCCACGGCGGCGGAGAGCGACACCCAGACGAGGGTCGCGGCACCGAAACGGCGAACGACGTGGCCATTGATGAAGGAGGCAATGCCGATACCGAAAGCCAGCAAGGCGAACCAGGCGGCAAACATCTCCTCGATGCCATAGAGTTCGAGAAAGAGCGTCGGCGCCATGGAGATGAAACTCAGCATGGCGCCGAAGATGAAGCCGAGCGCTACGGCCTGCGCCACCACATCGGGCAGACGCAGGATCTGCAGGAGATTGCCCGCCTGAACATGCAGGGAGAGCGGAATACGACGCTCGGGTGGCAGTGTTTCGGGCTGACGAATCCCGAGCCAGAGCGCACAGGTCGCGGCGAGGATGAGAAACAGGAGAAAGATCGAGCGCCAGTGCCAGAAGATGATGAGGATGGTGCCGATTGCGGGCGCTGCCATGGGCACGAGAATGAAGATCATGAAGATGAAGGAGCCGATGCGGGCCAGCGCATCGCCCTCGAACCTGTCACGAAGAATTGCGCGGGACGCGATCTTCGGTCCGGACACGCCGATCCCCTGAACGAACCGCCCGGCGAGAAGAATCTCCATAGAGCCTGAAAAAAGGGTCATGAGCGTGCCGGCGGCATAGATCGCAAGGCCGATCATGATCGCGTTCTTGCGGCCAAGAGCATCGGCGAGAGAGCCGAAGAAGAGCTCGCCGACCATCATGCCCAGCACCATGATGGAGACGATCATCTGCGTGTCGCGCGGATCCTCGACACCGAAATCCCGGCCGATCGCAGCCAGCGCCGGGAGCATGGTGTCGATGGTGAGCGCGGTCAGCGACGTGATGAGCGCGAAGAGCGCTATGAACTCGCGCGGCCCCGGCGATCGACCCGCCCGTTTTTCATTCATGTCCGTTTGGTCCTAAAAAAACGGTTCGAACAGGCGCGGGATGTCGGACTCGCCGGCCATGAGTGCCAGCTGCAGCAGCATTCTCGCCTTGTTCGGTGCGAGCCAGCCCGCACTTGTCATTCCCCGGCTGGCGAGGTCGATCTCGCCGCCGGCATATCCGTAGGTCGCGCGCAGAAGCGGGCCGGTGCCGGCGCGGCTCGCAAGCACGACCGGTATTCGCGCGGCCAGTTTGCCCAGAACGCATGCCATGGGTGGCGGCACATGACCTCCGCCCATGGTCGCCACGACAAGGCCGTCGATCCGCTCGCCAAGCGTTTCAAGAAGCTCTCCATCATCGCCGAGCGTGACCGTCCATAGCGGCACGCGCACCGATCGTTCGAGCTTTGCCGGATCCAGTGCCGGCAGACGGTCGACACGCTGGAACCAGCAGATCCGCCCCTCGACGACCTGCGCCAGACGTCCACATTGTGGCGAAGCGAATGCGGACGGCAGCGCGGTATTGCCCTTCACGACGAAACGCGCGGCGTGAATTTCGTCATTGAAGGCAACGAGCACACCCGACCCGGCACTGCCGGCATCCACGGCCGCCTGCACCGCCGCGAGGAGATTCGCCGGTCCGTCGGCACCCGGCAGGGTCGGATTGCGCATTGCACCTGTAACCACCACCGGCGCATCCCGCGCGAGCAGACATTCGAGCGCGAATGCCGTCTCCTCGATCGTGTCGGTTCCCTGCGTGACCACCGTTGCAGCCGGATTGGCGGCGATGGCGCACGCAAGGTCCACGATATCTCCGGTTGTAAGATGCGGGCTCGGTACCTGCCTGAACTGGACAGCTTCGATCCGTGCCACATCGCTCAAGGACGGCACCGCATCAACCAGCGCATCGGCGCTTAGCGAGGGTACGAGGCCGGCCGCATCACGTCTCTTTGCGGCGCGCGCGGCCGTGGCGATCGTGCCGCCCAGGGCGAACACGCGAACAACCGGCAGCTTCATCCCGTCCCCTTCCCTTCAGGAAAGCTGCAGGCGGGTCACCCGCTTCTTGCGCAATGCACTGCCGCGCCCGGAAAGGCTCGGATTGGTCATGAAATAGGTGTGCGCCGAAAAACTGTTCCTGTCACGGCGGACCCGCTGATAGCTGCCATCGGCACGGAGCAGCCAGCTCGACGCCTTGTCCTTCATGTTGGCGATCATGATCTGGTGCAACACCTGCTGATGCACGGTCTCGTTGGTGATCGGCACCAGCGTCTCGACCCGGCGGGAAAGATTGCGCTGCATCCAGTCCGCGGACGAGATGAACACCTTGGCCTGCTTCGACGGCAGGCCGTTGCCATTGCCAAAACAGACGATGCGGCTGTGCTCGAGAAAACGGCCGATGATGCTCTTGACGCGGATATTGTCGGAAAGTCCGGGCACGCCCGGCCGCAGGCAGCATATGCCACGCACCACCAGATCGATCTTCACGCCGGCCTGTGATGCCCGGTAGAGCGCTTCGATGACCTGTTCGTCGACGATCGAGTTCATTTTCGCCCAGATGGCGGCCTTGCGCCCGGCCTTCGCATGCTCGACCTCGTCCTGGATGAGTTCAAGCAACCTTTCGCGCAAACAGATCGGCGCCAGCGCCAGCGCCTCAAGATCGCGCGGCTCGGCATAGCCGGTCATGAAGTTGAAGGTCTTGGCGGCATCGCTCCCGAGCGCGGGGCCGCAAGTAAAGAACGAAAGATCGGTGTAAATCTTGGCGGTGATCGGATGATAGTTGCCGGTACCGAAATGAACATAGGTCCGCAGCCCGGCCTGCTCGCGGCGCACCACCATCGACACCTTGGCGTGCGTCTTGAGCGAAATGAAGCCGAACACGACCTGCACGCCGGCACGTTCGAGATTGCGCGCCCAGCGGATGTTCTGCTCCTCGTCGAAACGTGCCTTGAGCTCGACGAGTGCGGTTACCGACTTGCCCGCTTCGGCGGCCTCGATCAGGGCGGCAACGATGGGACTGTCCTCGCTCGTTCGGTAAAGTGTCTGCTTGATGGCGACGACATTGGGATCGCGCGCCGCCTGCAGGACGAACTGCACCACCACATCGAAACTTTCGTACGGATGGTGGATGATGAGATCCTTCTGGCGGATCGCGGCGAAACAGTCGCCGCCGAACTCCTTGATACGTTCGGGAAAGCGCGGTGCGTAGGGCTGGAAGATGAGGTCCGGACGCTCCTTGGTGATGATTTCCTTGACGTCGACGAGGCCCAGGATGCCGTCGAGCTCGAACACGTCGACCTTGTCGACATCGAGCTGGTCGACGAGAAAGTCGCGCAGATTGGCCGGCATCTCGTCATTGATGGTCATGCGGATCACATGTCCGCGACGCCGGCGCTTGAGCAATGTCTCGTAGAGGCGCACGAGATCCTCGGCCTCTTCCTCGACCTCGATGTCGCTGTCGCGCAGGACCCGGAAATAGCCGATGCCCTTGATGCGAAAGCGTGGAAAGAGATGTTCGAGATACTGCTTGATGACATCCTCGATGCGCACGAAACGCTGACCCTCGCCGGGCAGGCGGACAAAGCGGCCGAGCTTGACCGGATGCAGCACGAGGCCCGTCAGCGTGTCACCCTTCGGCCGGTCGAGTTCCATCACCAGCCCCATTCCGCAATTGGGGATGAAGGGAAAAGGATGGGCCGGGTCGATAGCGATGGGGGTCAGAACGGGAAGGATCTCGTCGACGAAATAGCTCTCGAGCCACTCCGCATCGCCGGCGGGCAGCTGGCTCATGGAAAGAACGTGGATCTGCAGCTCCGCCAGCTTGGCCACGAGATCGTGCCAGCATGCCTGCTGGTCACGCATCAGGTCGTTCGCTCGGGCATTGATCGCGAGCAGCTGCTCGGCGGGTGTGAGACCGTCCTGGCTCATGGTGGTGACACCGGCCTGGATCAATCCCTTCAGGCCGGCCACGCGCACCATGTAGAACTCGTCGAGATTGCTCGCCGAGATCGACAGGAAACGAAGCCTCTCGAGCAACGGGTGAGCCGTGTTCTGCGCTTCCTCGAGCACGCGCTCGTTGAAGGCGAGCCATGATAGCTCCCGATTGATGAAATGTTCCGCGCGCACGGCTATGCGCTCGGGTTCCGCCGCAGGCCCGGAAAGGGCGGCACGTTCTTCCTGCTCGTCGAGAATATCCCGTTCGAGTTCGGCGACCTGTTCTTCGTCCATCTTCATCATGTTCACAATCAGTCGAAAACCCGCAAGTCCCCTGACACCGGCAACGATCCGGCCCGGATTTCCGGGCATCACAGCCGCATTCATCATGCGGGCTCCGGCCCGCGCAGTCCGATTTCACTTCCAGCCTAGCAAAATCCACCATCCATTGTCATGGTCGAGGAAGATCATGACGGCGTGATGATGGCAAGTTTCCTCGCACCGTCCGGGGAAAACGCTTTCCGGCAGGAACGATGATGCTCGAACTCCTTCTCTTTCGACATGCCAAGTCGAGCTGGGACATTCCCGGGCAGGACGATTTCGAGCGCGATCTTGCGCCGCGCGGGCAGCGTGCGGCAAGAGCCATGGGCAAGCTCATCGCCAGGCGGGGCTGGATACCGGACCTCGTCCTGTGTTCAAGCGCGGTACGCACGCAGCGAACGCTCGCGCTCGCCGCCGAATCATGGGAGAGGCTGCCCGGCATCCGTTCGCTCAAATCGCTCTATCTCGCCTCGCCAGCGCAGATCCGCGCGATCATCGCCCGCCAGTCCGGATGCACGCGGCTCATGGTGATCGGGCACAATCCGGGGCTCGGACGGCTCGCCCACCAGTTCACCGTGTCGGTCGATCCGGGCACCGGGATCGAAGGGCACTTTCCGACGGCGGCCCTTGCCCGGATCCTGTTCGATCACACCTCGTGGAAGGAGATCGGAACCGGCAGGCTCGCCGATTTCATCAGGCCGCGCGAACTCTCGAAGGCGGGCTGAGGGTATCCGGAAAATCCCGGATCCGCGCGCGCACGGCTTCCGGTTCATCGCAGTTCGCAATCATGCGCCCGACCGCATCGCCCCCCGGATACCGGGCGAGTGCATGAAGCAGATGCTTGCGCGCCAGACGGCATCCACGCCTCTCGCCATGGAATTCGAGCATCATGTCATAATGTTCGAGAAGCAGTTCCATCTCGAGCGACGGTTCCGCAAGCTCGACCTCGCCGCCCGATTCGAGCGCCCGGGCAAGTGCTCCCACATGCCAGGGCCGACCGAAGGCGGCACGACCGATCATGACCGCATCCGCGCCCGAAAGCGCCATGGCACGTCGTGCATCCCCTGCCGTGGCGATATCACCATTGACCACGAGCGACAGCGAAACCGCCTCGCGCACGGCGGCAATGGCACGCCAGTCGGCACGGCCATCATAGAACTGATCACGCGTTCGGCCATGCACGGTAACCATCACCGCCCCCGCCTGTTCCGACAGACGGGCGATTTCGGGGGCATTGACGGACGACCGGTCCCAGCCCAGCCGCATCTTGACGCTGACTGGCAGGTTCACGGCATTCACCACCGCCTCGACGATGGAAACGGCCAGCGCCTCGTCACGCATGATTGCCGAACCGCCGAGACCGTTGACGACCTTCTTCACCGGACAGCCGAAATTGATGTCGATCAGCCTCGCACCGAGGTCCGCCGAAAGCCGCGCCGCATCCGCCATCACCGCTGGCTCGCGGCCGGCGAGCTGGATCGCGGGAAGCGACTCGTCGGGTGCGAAAAGAGCCATGCGCAGCGAGGTCGCGGTCCCCTGCAGCATCTCCTTGCCGGCGATCATTTCGGAAAACACCAGCCCGTTGAAGGATCGCCGCACCAGGCGACGAAACGGCAGGTCCGAAACGCCGCTCAGGGGAGCGGTCAGAACCGGCGGAAGGGAGCCGATACCGTCGATGGAAAGACTGCTTGCTTCGGGCATGACACAACCTTGTAGCAGCCTGCCGGCCTCGGGTCGATCGTGGCTAGTCGGCAAGGTCGAGACGTTGTGCGCCGAAGCTGCCATTGACCGTGGTCGGCCCCTTGATGGCGAAGGTTCCGACGATCTCCTCCGCCGCCGGCCCGCCAAACCGGCCGGACCCGCCACCCTTGTGGCCGAGATCGGATGTGACCACACCCTTTGAAAAGCGGTTTCCCGAAATGGAGAAACCACGCCCCTGGACCTTGCCCCAGTGAACGTCATCGAGATCGCGAAACACGATATTGTAGTCAAGGATCCCGGAGGCGAAATCGATGACGGCTTCGGTGTCACCATTGAGCAGATTGCGATAAACCCGGTCCTCGGTCTCGACCGCAAAGGCACCACCGATATAATAGGCATCGCCAGTGCGCGGCATCTGCGTCGCCGGTGTGGCGGAAACGGCAAGAAAGGCAGCCGCGTCGGTTACCCTTGCATCTTGTTCCTCACTGAAGTCCGGCACATCGGTCTCCACCCATATGCCGAAGCTCGTATATTCGAGGTCGAACACGCCGAAGAGGCCCTCCCCCGGCTTGTTCATGATGAGAATGTCGCTGAAGTCATCCGTTACATAGGCGAGCATTCCCTCCGTTTCGAGCGCCGGGCGGCGATATTGCCGCGCGAGGCCCGAGGAGGTCTCGATTCCGATGGAGAAATCGGAATTGATTCGAACATTCGACTGGTTTCCGCGCAGGCTTTCTTCCGTCGAAAACAATGCCAGTCCCTGCCGGATGGCAGGTCTGATCCGCAACACCTCGGCCGGTGGATCGGTTGCATCGGGGATTTCCTCGGGAGAGGCAGGACCGGAATTGCCGCCACTGCCTCCCCCGCCGCAACCGGCAACGATCAACGCGCAGGCGACCAAAGAACTCGCCGCTCTCCTCATTTCCTGCCCTCTCGACACGCAAATACCGACATTCACTTGTTCAATATCTCTAAAGTAGAAAATACTCACTATGTCAATATATCACAAGTTTCTTTGGAGATCATTTGCCAGTTCCAGAATCCTTGTCACCCCTGCGTTTAATTCAATAACGAAAAACCACGCCGATTGTCATCAAGGCGAATTCCGGCGAACTTTTCCCGGTGTACGAAAAGCACCCTTGCGATCCGACATGTGAATGCCCCTCAGCGCTGCCTTGCGGCGATCGAGGCACGCACCGTCGTCTCACCCTCGAGAATGAGCGTTCCGGCAAGTTCGACCGCCTTGGGTCCGGCGAAAACGCCTTCAACCGTTCCCCTGTGCCCGCTGCTCGCGGTCACCGCATCGCTCGAGAAGGCCGTTCCGGAGATGAGAATGCCGGGCATGTCGACCGTGCCCCACCCGGTACCGTCACGCTCGCTGAGCGTCGCCGTCGCACTCATCGTGCCACGCAGGAAATCGACCTCGGCATCGAGAGCGCCGACGATGAATGCCTGAAACTCCCTCCCGTCCGTTTCCACACCGAGCACGGCACCTCGATAGAGTGCGGCACCCGTCGTCGGCATTTCGCTTCGCGGAGTGGGAACGACGAGATAAAACGGTGCACCATCGATCAGGTCGGCAGTCTCGGCCTGCAGGAGATCGGCACCACGGCTCTCCGCCCAGACCCCGAAGGACGTGTGATTGAGATCGAACCTGTCGCCGAAACCGAGCCCGGTGGCGTTCTTGATGAGGACATCCCTGCCATCGGCGGACTGGTAGGTCTCGATATTGGAAACGGTGGTGACAGGTTCGCCGAATGTATGCACCACATCACCGGCGACGCGGATACGGACCGACATGTCCCTTTCGATCCAGACCACCGACGAACGGTCGGCAACCGAACGCTGGGCCGGAGCGATGAACCCCCGCCCGTTCGCGATGGCGTCCGCGAGTTCGGGAACGCCATTCGTACCGACTGCCACGGGCGGACCATCACCGCCACCGCCCCCGCAACCTGCAAGCAGGACAAGGGCCAAAAGTCCTGAAACGGGACCAAAGCGCATAGGCGTTCCTCGGATTGACCATCTCGCAGGGATCGACTCATGCGCTAGGCGGGGTCGCCGGATGCGTCAAGGCACCCCCGCCTTCCCGACAACACCATGATGCTTCGATTCTCCATCAAGGCGATAAAACTCAAGATTGAATTCGCCTGAAACGTCTACGGACTCCCTCCGGCCGGTCCTTGCCGATCTGTCAGACGCCGGTCGCCGCCGGCTGGCGCTGACGGAAGAAATCATTGCCCTTGTCGTCGATGACGATGAAGGC
>JAGREZ010000247.1:13313-23445 GCA_020446285.1 Geminicoccaceae bacterium | reverse complement strand
AGGCCCATGCCGATCTCCATCTCCCGCTCGCCCACCGAAAAATTCGGTTTGCCGGTCTGGGGCAACGCGCAGGCGTTCAATGCAACGCCCATCGACCTTGTATGGTCATTGGCCTTTCTCGCAAGCCGGTGACATTCAGCCAGATCGTCGCCACGTTCAGCCGCTGCTCCGGCGATCTTGAAAACGAAGAAATCACCGGCAACGCCCCGTCGTTCGGCCTCCCTTCCGACCGGTGCGGAAGCCACATCATCGGCTACCGCGAAGGACCGTACCGTGACCCCCTGCCTGCCGATAAGCTCGGCCGCCATGTCGAAGTTGAGCACGTCACCCGTGTAGTTGCCGTAAAGGAACAGCACGCCAGCACCCCCGTCGACGGCACGCGCGGCATCCGCGATCTGTTCGGGCGAGGGAGATGCAAAGACATTTCCAACCGCGGCGGCATCGGCAAGGCCACGCCCGACATAGCCTGCAAAGGCGGGCTCGTGTCCCGAACCGCCGCCAATGACGATACCGACCTTGCCTTCGCGCGGTCCATCCTTGGCCACCACGGCCCGCCCGGTTCCACCAATGACTTCCAGCATGTCGGGATGAGCCGACACCATGCCGGCTATCGCCTCGTCGATGATGTCCCGCGGATCGTTGATCAGGAATTTCGCGTTTCGTTCCGTCATGTTTTCCCTCCCCGCCTGTTCGGTCTCCCCGCAACCGCCATCGTCCGCCCGGACTACCGCACCGCGCAACCCCGAAGCGGCAGCCAGTGTCCAACGATAATGTAGTATGACGATGGAAGGAGCCAGAGTCCGGTTTCGTGCCCGCCGGATGCTATCCCGAGACCACCTTGTGCATCCGGCGATAGGCCCCCGTCTCGATGGGAGGACTCAGCCAGAGACGGTCGAAGGCAGGGCCCGGATAGGCGATCGGGCCTCCGTCCCAGGTGCAGGCTTCCTCGAGATTGTCGAGACGCCACCAGCGATCGCCGGCACGAACGCCAAGGAATGCGTGAAGCCCCCAGTACGGGACATCGGCCACGATCAGCCGCATGTCCGTGGGTGCGAAACCGGCCTCGGCCAGCATGGCCGCCTTGAGCAGTGCCAGATCCTCGCAATCGCCACCGACCCGCCAGGTCTCGAGCGGCGATTGCCAGTCGTCCGAACCTTCGGGTTCTGGCCAGAACGGCAGACTGTTCACGACCCGGTTCACGAGATAGACGGCGTCCACCGCCGACAGCTTGCGCGCCTTTTCAATGACGGCACAAAGTCCCCCGTCGCAGCCACGGACGAGTTCCGGAATTCCCGCACCGTGCCCGGACCAGCGATCCAGCCGCATCTGCCAGTATGTCGGGCCGTCGATGGCGACGCCACGGGCGGTGAATGCCGCCTCACAGGCAAGAAGGGACACCGCGCCGAGAAGCCACTTGCGGCGTGAGCAGGGATCGTTCACTTGGGCGCTTCCTTTTGACGAACGCCCGATATGTTATATTTAACAGATGGTTAATTTCGCCGTTTCAGCCGGGCGCCATACGCGAAGGTGCCGACCGACACACCAAAGTGAACAGTCGTGCATCGCGACGACGGGAGAAATCGTGTTAACAAGCAACGTCTGAAGGGAATGAGGGAAGCGGGCATTTCGGTCTCCCATTGTTCCGCACCTGCTCAAGATCGGTTGCATGACATGAGGCGTTCTGCATTCACACCAGTCATTGCCCTTGTCGCCGGGCTCGTTTCCGGCGGAGCCGCCCTTGCCGGAGAGAAGGTCGTCGTCCGGATGGGCAGCGAGGATGACCCGTTCCGCTTCCATCCGGAGATCACCTATATCGCTGTCGGCGACACAGTCGTGTTCGAAGCGAGCAATCACACCTATTCCAGCCGTTCGATCGCCAATATGTGCTCGGGAAATGTTGCCTGGCGAGGCAGGCTCGGAGAAACCGTCTCGGTGCGGTTTGACGAGCCCGGCATCTACGGATTTCGCTGCGACGCACACTACAATATGGGCATGGTTGGCCTGATCGTCGTCGGCGACAATCCGCCGATCGATCCGAGGATCACATCCTCACGGCACCCGCCTGCGGCCAAGGAGGAGTTTTCGCGACTGCTCGACGAGGTGCGCAGGCATTCCGGAACCCTCGCGAGCAGCCAGGCGCCCGAGTAGACAGACGACTGAAGGCTGCTGTCAACGGCGGACGAGCACCTCGACCCGGCGGTTGGCCCGGCGTCCGGAAATCGTGTCATTCGACGCGATGGGCGCATCCTCGCCGAGCCCCTCGGTCACGATCCGCTCGGAAGCTATTCCGTAGTTCGCCGTCAGGAAGTTCCGCACGCTGTTGGCACGACGCAGCGAAAGGTCGCGATTGACCTCCGCATCGCCGAACGAATCGGTATGCCCGACGATGCGGACATCCGCACCGTCATAGTAATTCACGAGCGAGGCGATCTTGCCGAGGGCCGGAGAAGCCTCGATTGCCAGCTCGTCACTGCCCGGCGCGAAGACGATGCCGTCGGGCACCGTCATCAGCCAGCCATCCTGGGTCTCGACCGCATTCAGCTCACCCAGAAATGCATCGATCTCGACAATCGGGTCGGCCGAAGCAACTACGATCTCCGGCGTTGGTGCCTCGATCCGTTCCAGTTCCGCCTCGCCACCGCCCTCGTCCGCAGCCACATCCGCCGGCGCGGCGGCGGGCTCGATCCCGGACTGCGCCTCGCGCAGGGCGGCAATCTCGGCTTCAAGGGAATCGCGCGCGGTCCTGCTTGCCGCGAGCTCGGCCTCCAGCGCCACGATGCGCCCGCTCGAACCATCGCCCTCGCCACCCTGTGACCCGCTCGCACCGCTTTCACGGGCAAGCAGTTCTTCGGTCAGGCGCTCGACCTCGGCCTGTGCCTCGGCGAGCTTGCTCGCATCACTGGCGCCGGTACCGTCTTCCCCGCTCGCCGCCAGCTCACCGGAAACCGTGCCGTTCTGCTGTCTTGCCAGTTCCTCGCGGAGCAGGGCCGCATCCGACGAATAGACGCTGACATCGTTGCGCGCCGCCTGCAATTCCTCATCGAGCAACGCCTTGCTCGCGCGCACCTCTGTCAGTGCGGATACGATGACCTCGTTCTCCTCAAGCAGTTCGAGCACCTGTTGTCCAAGCGTCTCCACTTCCGCGACAGAAGCCGTTGCCACCTCCCGCAATCCCTGAATCTCGGTTTCCAGCGTCTCGACGCGCTCGTTGGCCTTCTCGAGATTGGCGGTCAGGGTCTGGGTACGTTCACGCAGGCGGCCCTCGGCCTCCCGCTCGATCTGCTGCGATTGGGCCAGAAGCTCCGCGCTGCGGCTTTCGGCCTGTTCAAGCTGCTGCGAGCGTTCCTCCAGCTGTGCATTCCGTTCGGCAAGCTGGGCGGCGAGACCATTGGCCTCCTCCGTCTTCAGCTCGGCGGCAGTGGTCTGTGCGGCGAGGGATGTGCGCACGTTGGCAAGCTGGGTGTTGAGCTGATCCTGCTCGCCGAGCCTTGCCGACAACTGGGCTTCGAGATCGGCAAGCCGCGACTGCGCGTCGGCCAGCGCCGTATCGCGGGTGGTCAGCTCGCTGGTGGCCAGATCGCGGGCCTCCTTGAGCGACTGCTCGACCGAATCCCGATCGGCACGCGCCTGTTGTACCGTTTCGGTGAGCTCGGCAATCTCGCTCAGGGCATTCTCGAGCCGGCGACCGGATTCGGCTGCCTCGCCGCGAAGCGAGTCGCGCTCGGCCCTCGTTGTCGCCAGTTCACCCTCGATGCCCGAAATGCGGTTCTTCGCATCCGTCGAGGCTGCGGCGAGGTCACCCTGCAGGCCGGCGATCCGGTCATCGCGCTTGCCGAGCTCGTCAGTGAGACTCTTCATTTCGGCAAGGATCGAATCGCGTTCCCCGCGAAGCCTTGAAAGACTCTCTGTCAGATCGGCGATCGTCTGCCGCGCGTTCTTGAGTTCGGCGGCGAGTTCACTCGTTCCGGTGGTCGCACGGCCTTCCTGCTGCCTCGCGAGCCGCTCCTTGATTGCATTGATCGCGGCCTTGAGGTCGTTGGCCGAAACCGGCTCCTCGCTTGTGTCCGTCGGGGCCGCATCCGCCACAGGCTGCTCTTGCGTGTTGTCCTGCACCGGGACGACAGGCGGGCGCAGGACATTCGAGAGTGTGCCCGGAGCGGAAACGGCCGCCGACCATGCCGGGCCGATTCCGGCCATCGTCACGCAGCAGCCAGCGAGGAAGACCTGTTTCAATCCGCTCCGGCCACGTTGATTGCTGGATCGCTTTACCATGACGAGTGCTCCCTTCGTGGGACTTGAGCGCAGACTTCTACCCGGGATTGCCAGGATTGACTGTATTTCTGGCATCCATACCGACTTCCACGAAAGCAGGCAATGCAGCACCCATGTGCGACATTCAAGTTAAGGTTGTGCGCTATGGCGAATTTACAGCCTTGAAGTAGCGACTTCTCAGTTCGCCATGAACACCGGCAGATCGGCCTCGGCGAGGATATGGCTCGTCGCTCCGCCGAAGATCATCTGGCGAAAACGGCTCTGGGTGTAGGCGCCCTTGATGAGAAAATCGCCGCCGACCTTTTTCGTCTCGTCGAGAATGGCCTCGCCGACATTCCGGTTTCCGGGCGGAACCTCGACGAAACTCACTTTTCCGAGCCCCTGGCGCCGGAGATTCTGGGTCAGTTCCGCACCGGTCGGGCCGGGCACGAGGCCCTTGTCGACGGTGACGACGGTGATTTCCTCGGCGGAATGGAGATAGGGGCGCGCAAAGCCGATGGTCCGCGCCGTTTCGGTGCTGCCGTTCCAGGCGATCACGACATGCCTGCCCATGGAATCCACGGGCTGCGGCGGGGCGACCATGACCGGGCGTCCGGCATCGAACAGTGCAGCCTCGAGCGCCGCGACACTCGGTGTCACATGGTCCTTGAGCGGACGACCGACGACGACGATATCGAAGATTCGCCCGCGACTCCCGATCGCCGCCTGACCACCGCCAAGTTCGATGCGCCAGTCGGCGCAAAGACCGCTCTCGGTCTCGCTTGCGCGCCTGAGGCCATGTTTCGCCATGAATGCCTCGAAGCGTTCACCGGCCATCTGTGCGCGCTCCTTGGCCTCACGTTCGAAACCGGCGACGAGATCGGGGGCCGCGGCGACGAATCCGTCCGCTCCGGCGGCAATCACATCCGGTTGACCCGGACGCATGTGAAAGCCCTCGATGTAGCTGTCGAATTTTCGCGCCACCAGAAGCGATGTCTCGAGGATCGCATCGAGACCGGGGCTGATTTCGAGATGAGCGAGGATTGTCCGCATGTTGCTGTCTCCGTGCTCATGGAAGGGAAAGGGACCGATCTCAGGTTACCGCAGTATCGGCCACAACCAGTTGCCCATAGAGTTCGGGCCGACGGGCCGGCTTTGCAAGGGAAATCACGGGAAGATCGACGATGAAAACACCGTCTTCGGCGGCGCATGGCGACAGGGGCGATCCATCGCCGGCGAACGCCGACAGCCGATGCCCGAAAAGACCGATGACATGGGTCGCGTTCTCGAAGGCGCGGGTGCGCAGGATCGCCCGTTCAAGTTCCTCGTCGGCCAGCGGATCGCGGCGAAGGGCGAGGATCACCTCCGCTCCCTGAAGCATGACGGCGCGGGCAATCTCGGGATGAAGGATATCATCGCCGAGCAGCGCCGAGAAGGGCGCCCCGCTCCAGCGACTTACGGTGAGCCAGTTGCCGTCATCCACTCCGGCGTTCCCGGCTGCATCCTTCCGGCTCCTCGCCGGATGCGCCGAACGGCAGTTGGAAATCGAATGGCCGAGCCCGTCGAGAAGCTGGGCCGCGGAATAGATGCCCGTTGCGCAGCTTTCCCTGTATCCGAGGAGAAGCGGAATGCCAGCGGTGGCGACGAGTCCGCCGATCCTGTCGAATTCGGGCGCGTCGCTCTCGTATCCGTCCTTGCCGTCAAGCATGAACTCACCGGCGACCAGAAGCCGGGCACCCATGTTCGCGGCGGCGGCCAGCAGCCTTTCCAACGCAATGTCGTACCGACTCGAAACAGCAACGAGCAAGACCCCCTCCCGGTCGATCAGTTCGCCTTCGGCAGGATGAACGATATTTCATCTTCAGGCAAAGATCCTGAAATCATGAGTCCCCATCTCCAGCTCAGAGGCGCTCAGGCAGTGCCCGGTATCGTTAGCATGAGGTCAAGGACGCAATGAGTAGCAAATCGACTTCGAGGATGAAAACGTCGCTTGCCGCCCTGGGCATCGGCACGCTCGCGCTGGCCGCCACGGGAAGCCTCGCGGCCAGCGGGAACCATGCGCCGATCAGCGCACCGAAGCCGGCTTCGGGCGAAAGGGTGCAGGATGACGGTTATGTCGAACTGGTCGAGGCGGTCATGCCGGCCGTTGTCAATGTCCGTGTGACGGCTGAAAATCCGGGCGAACAGGTTTCGCTCCGGGCGCCCGGCATGGATCCGGACATGCAGGAATTCTTCGAACGGTTCTTCGGCCGGCAATGGCAGCAGCATGGAGACCGGCAGCCACAGCCGAAGCATCGCAAGGTCCAGGGCGAGGGCAGCGGGTTCTTCATCGACAGTGACGGCCATGTCCTCACCAACGCCCATGTCGTTGACAACGCCTCACAAATCGAGGTCGTCACGCAGGATGGCACGGTCCACAAGGCAACGCTTCGCGGGATCGATGAAAAGACCGATCTCGCCGTCCTCGATGTCGAAACCGATCAACCGACACCCTATGTCGCCTTCGCCGACAGTGACGAGGTTCGCGTCGGCGAACGTGTGGTGGCCGTGGGCAATCCCTTCGGACTCGGCGGCACGGTGACATCGGGAATCGTTTCCGCCACCGGGCGTGAACTCGGTGCGGGACCCTATGATGACTTCCTGCAGATCGACGCATCGATCAATCGCGGCAATTCAGGCGGTCCCACCTTCAATCTCGACGGCGAAGTCGTCGGCGTGAACAGCATGATCTTCTCGCCTTCGGGCGGAAGCGTCGGCATCGGTTTCGCGATCGCCTCCAATCTGGCGGAAGACGTCGCGCTCGACCTGCTCGACGACGGCGCGGTGGAACGTGGCTGGCTCGGCGTGAACATCCAGTCCATCGACCGGGATCTCGCATCCGCACTCGGGCTCGACACCGAAAAGGGCGTACTCGTCAGCAACGTGATGCCGGACAGTCCCGCCGAAACGGCGGGCATCGAGGCCGGCGACGTGATCCACAGCATCGACGGCGCCACGGTCGACGGCGTGCGCGACGTGACCCGCCTGATCGCCGCCATCGATTCCGGAACCTCCTCGACGCTCGGCATCCTGCGGGACGGCGAACAACTCGATCTCGATGTCGAGATCGGCGCCATGCCGAACGAGCGGGTCGCGGCAGTGGAGGTCGAAGCCCCCGATCCCGACCAGCCGCGCCTTGGCCTGCGCCTGCAAGCCCTCGACCCTGAGGGCCGGGAGCGCCTCGGTGTCGATCACGGATTGATCGTCAGCGCCGTGGAACCGGACTCACCAGCCGCCGGAAAGAATATCCGCGCCGGCGACGTGGTGCTCGAAGCGGATGGTCACGAGATCGCCTCGATTGACGATCTGCGCGCATCGATCAGGGAGCGCCACGCAGAAAGCGGCGAATCCATCCTGTTGCGTATTGCCCGCAACGGCGACCGGATGTTCGTCGCGGTTCCCTTTTCGGTTTCCTGACTTCTCTCCAACCGCCTAACTGGAGGTGGCCCCGGTCACCTCCTTTTCTTTTCCATGAACGATGGCCGAAGAGTTCCCGACCCATGAAGATCCTGATCATAGAGGACGACCTCTCCGCAGCCGAATTCATGCGCAAGGGCCTGAGCGAGGCCGGCCATTCCGTCGATGTCGCACATGACGGCAAGAACGGGCTGGCGATGGCGGCGGGCGACGATCATGACGCGATCGTTGCCGACCGCATGCTTCCCGGCCTCGACGGCCTTTCGGTGATCCGCGCGCTGCGTGCAACCGGCAGTACGACGCCCGTTCTCGTCCTGAGCGCACTCGGTGAGGTCGACCACAGGGTCGAGGGTCTCAAGGCCGGCGGTGACGATTATCTGGTCAAGCCCTACGCTTTCAGCGAACTTCTTGCTCGCCTCGAAGCCCTTGATCGGCGCTCGATGCCACGCGGCGAAAGCGCTCAAACAGAGACCAAACTCGTCTATGCCGATCTCGAGATGGACCTGATCTCGAGGCAGGTTCGCCGCGCCGGCAGGCTCATCGACCTCAAGCCCCGCGAATTCATGTTGCTCGAGATCCTGATGCGCCATGCCGGACGGGTGATGACCCGAACCATGCTTCTGGAAAAGATCTGGAACTATCATTTCGATCCGCAGACCAACCTGATCGACGTGCATATCAGCCGCCTGCGCAACAAGATCGACAAGGGGTTCGATACCTCGCTGATCCAGACCGTGCGCGGAGCGGGTTACAGCCTGCGTGCCGCATAGCCCCCCTCCCGTCCCCCCTGAAAGACCGGCGAGCCGCAGCGGCGCCGGCACCGGGTCCATGCGGAACGGTACACGCAGGAACGGCAGCCGTTCGGTCCGCCTTCTGCGCTCGGCGACCCTGCGCCTGACCATCATCTATCTCCTGACCTTCGCCGTGCTCGCCGCCGTGCTGCTCGGCTTCATCTACAGGCAGAGCGCGGCCTTCATGCGTGCGCAGACCGATGAAACGATCGCCGCCGAGATCACCGGCCTGCGCGAACAGTTCGAGCAACGCGGCCTTGCCGGGCTCCAGGTCGTCATCGACCAGCGGATCCGTTCCGCCGACCGCGACCGGGAAAGCATCTATCTTCTCTCGGACTGGAGCGGCAATCGGATCGCCGGCAACCTGTCCGCCTGGCCGACAACGGTCCACGGCCCGGATGGCAACCACTATTTCAGCATCCCCACACGAAAGGGACAGACGGTCCGCGCCGTCGCCCGGACATTCGCCGTCGAAAACGTCACCCGGCTTCTCGTCGGCCGCAGCATCGAGGAACGATTGCGGCTCGAGGAGAGCCTGCGCGCGCAGATCCTCCAGGGTGCCGGCTTCATGCTGCTCATCGCCGTCATCGTCGGCTTCCTGATAGCCCGCTGGACCACCGGCCGGCTGGAGGCGGTCAACCGGGCGGCGCGGGAGATCATGGCGGGCGATCTCGGTCGGCGCATCGGGGTGCATGGCGGCGGAGACGAGTTCGACGAGCTTGCGGAAAATCTCAATGCCATGCTCACCCGGATCGAACGCCTCGTCGTCGGCATGCGCGAAGTCACCGACAATATCGCCCACGACCTGAGAACACCGCTCTCGCGCATGCGCATGCGCCTCGAACTGGCGCTGGCGGAAAATCCCGAAGATCCCCGAACGCGCGAACTGATCGCGACGACCATCGCCGACGCCGAGGGTCTCATCGGCACCTTCAACGCGCTCCTCGGTATCGCCCGTGCCAATGCCGGTGAACGCCGGGCGGAATGGGAAACGCTCGACCTCTCGACGCTGCTTGCGGATGTGTTCGAGCTGTTCGAACCGCTCGCCGAGGAACGCGGGATCGACCTCGTGGCGGAATACGGGGAAAGCGTGGAAGTCAACGGCAACCGCCAGCTCCTCGCCCAGGTCATGGCCAATCTCGTCGACAATGCCATCAAGTACACGCAGGAGGGCGGCCGGGTGGAGATGAGCTGCGGCCTTCAGCCGGGACGCGACCCCGCACCTTTTTTCCGTGTCCGCGACAACGGACCCGGAATAGCCGCCGAACTCCGCGAGAAGGCCCTCGAACGCTTCTCCCGCCTCGAACCCGAACGTTCGACGCCGGGCAACGGTCTCGGCCTCAGCCTCGTTCAGGCCGTGGCCCGCCTGCACGATGCGGAACTCCGACTGGAGGATGCCTCGAACGGAACGCCACCGGGCCTCAGCGTCACCGTCATGTTCCCGCCACCCACAAGGACCCCGAAACAGGCATGAAACCCGGACCGTTCTCCTACAACCGCATCCCTTGCCTGCTTCAGCACAGGCGTCGTTCGAGGCGGTCGCAGAGCCAGTCCAGTTCACGGCGGGCGGTTTCGCTCAGGCGGGCAGCGGGAGCGCGGGCGAAATCGTCGGCGAGCGCACCCCGTCGCCTGAG
>JAGREZ010000247.1:11199-13230 GCA_020446285.1 Geminicoccaceae bacterium | reverse complement strand
TTCCTTGCGGCCGGCGCGATGATGGGCACAGACGCCGACCAGCATTTCGGGATAGGCGAAACCGGTCATCGCCCCGTCGGCGCCGCGCATCAATTCGAATGGCAGGAAGATGCCGCCATTGCCGACAAGGATCGATATGCGCCGGCCGACGAGCGTGCGCACCGTCGACAGCTTGTCGAGGCCCGGCCAGTCCTCATGCTTGAGCATGACGCATGAGGGCAGGCTTTCGACGATCCGGCGGATGAGCCCGGCGCTCATGGGCACGTTCGAGGCGAGCGGGAAGTCCTGCAGGATCCACGGCGTATCCTCGCCGATGGCCTCGACACACTGCGCCAGCCATGTGAGAATCGCGTCGTCGCCACGCGCGGCGGTTGCCGGCGGCTGGATCATGAGGCCGGCGGCCCCCTCGTCCATCACGGCCTTGCCGAGCACGGTCATGGCGGCGAAGCCCGGCAGCGAGGCGCCGACCACCACCGGAACGCGCCCGTCGACATGACGCAGGACCCGGCGGGCGAAGGCGAGAGACTCCTCATGCGTGAGCTTGGGCGCCTCGCCCATCATGCCGAGAATGGTGATGCCGGCGACACCGCGCTCGAGATAGAAATCGACCAGTCGCGGCGTGCCGTCGAGATCCAGCCTGCCGCTCGCATCGAACGGCGTCGCGGAGATGATGAAGGTGCCTCTGGCAGCGCTTGTGAGCCTTGTCATGTCACCCCTCGTCCCGCGCTGGCCTTTACCGATGCCATGCACGGGTGGCGGATACCGGTCCGCGACAGATCATGACGCGCTGCCGGCGGAATGTCGATGGTGCGTGGCATGTATGGATCGTGCGAGCGCGCTGGATTTGCATCGGGCTCTCGGCTATCCCTGAAATCGTCCGTGCAAGGACCTATGGAAACGCAGGAGTGTGGGGAGGCACCGCATGCGCAAGCTTCGATTCGGCATTCTGGGCTCGGCGAAGATCGGCCGGGAAAAGGTGATACCGCCGATGATGAAGGGCGAGCGCACCGAGGTGACGGCCATAGCCTCGCGCGACGGGGCACGGGCAAGGGAGGTCGCGGACAGACTCGGCATCGAAAAGGCCTATGGTTCTTATGAGGATCTTCTCGCTGACGGGGAGATCGACGCGATCTACAATCCCCTGCCCAACCACATGCATGTGCCCTGGACGATTCGCGCTGCCGAGGCGGGCAAGCATGTGCTGTGCGAGAAGCCCGTAGCGCTCACCCGCGCCGGTGCGGAGCCACTCTTGGCCGCCGCCGAAGCCAACAATGTACTGATCCAGGAAGCATTCATGGTGCTGACGCACCCGCAATGGATCGAGGCGAAACGGATCGTCGCAAGCGGTGAGATCGGCGAGTTGCGCGCCATTCAGGGAACCTTCTCCTATTTCAACGACGATCCGGACAATATCCGCAACATGGCCGGGATCGGCGGCGGCGGCATGCTCGACATCGGCTGTTATCCGACGGTCACGAGCCGCTTCGTCACCGGCCGGGAACCGCAACGCGTGTTCGCGTTCATGGACATGGACCCGACATTCGGGACCGACCGCCTCGGCTCGGTCATCCTGAGGTTCGGCGAAGAGGACGGCTTTCCGGTACAGGCCAGCTTCATGTATTCGACACAGCTCACGCCCTGCCAGCGCATGGGCTTCTTCGGCACGAAGGGGCTGCTCGAGGTGGACATCCCGTTCAACGCGCTTCCCGATGAGCCCATGGTGCTCTGGCTCGACGATGGCGGCAAGGCGCCTTCGTCCAACCGCCGCCGCATCGAGATTGCCGCATGCGACCAGTATGGTGTCGCCGGCGACGCGTTCGCCGCTGCGGTGCTCGACGGCACGCCGCAGCCGGTTCCGCTGCCCTTCACGCTCGCCAACATGGCGGTGTTGGATGCGGCCTTCCGTTCGGCGGAGACCGGCGAATGGCAGAAGCCCTGAGCGATGCCGCTTTGCGCAAGACTGGATCTTCCAGGCGGAATCGCCGGTGACATGTTCGCCGCCGCGATGCTTTCGGCGTTTGCCGAACTCGA
>JAGREZ010000247.1:10841-11140 GCA_020446285.1 Geminicoccaceae bacterium | reverse complement strand
CTCGAACGCCGCCATGACGGTACGTTCGACGCCCTGCATCTGAGCCTGGACGGTCCCGACCGGCACGAGCATCGCAACTGGGGGGACATCCGCGCGATCCTGCACTCGCTCGACATCGACGAACCGGTCCGGGCCCGCGCGCTCGCGATCTTCACCCTGATCGCCGAGGCCGAAGCGTCCGTGCATGACGTGGATGTTGAGGCCGTTCATTTTCATGAGGTCGGCGCATGGGATTCCATCGCCGACATTCTCATGGCCGCATGGCTGATCGAGAAGAGCGGTATCGAGAGCTGGAGCAC
>JAGREZ010000247.1:3603-10786 GCA_020446285.1 Geminicoccaceae bacterium | reverse complement strand
GCCCCCGCGACGGTACGGTTGCTCGAAGGTCTCCATCTGGTCGATGACGGGATCGGTGGCGAGCGGGTCACGCCTACAGGTGCGGCCATTCTCCGCCATCTGCTCGAATCCGGCGCGCCGGCGCGCGGACGGCTGGTCGGTCAGGGGATCGGACGGGGAACGCGCGAACTCGCGGGAAGAGCGAATATCCTGCGCGTGCTGCTGTTCGAGGATGAGCGGACGGCAGGGGTGGCCTCGGGCGAGCGCATCCTCGAAATGGCCTTCGAGATCGACGATCAGAGCGGCGAGGATCTGGCCGTCGGTCTTGATCGGCTGCGCTGCATGAACGGTGTTCTGGACGTCATGCAGATGCCGGCATTCGCCAAGAAGGGACGCATGGCGACGGCAGTCCGGTTGCTGGTCGAGCCGGATTCGCGCGAGGATGTGGCGGCTGCCTGTTTCACCCAGACCGCCACGCTCGGCCTGCGCATCCGCGAGGTGGAGCGGCTCGTGCTGTCGCGTGAGCAGCTTGGTATGGTCAAGCTGGCCTTTCGCCCGGACGGCGAACTGTCCGCCAAGGTGGAAAGCGATGCTCTTGAGGCGCCGAGCGCCTTCGCCCGCCTGCGCGAACGTCATGCGCGGGTCGAAGCGGCCCTGGCGGCGTCGGAAAAGGCGAAATCATGAGTCTCGAACGATTGCGGGAGGTGCTCGCCGGCACGGTCCCGGCAGCTGTGGCCCTTTCCGGAGGGGTCGACAGCATGACGCTCGCATCCGTCGCCCATCGCATGGATCCGACCGGCTTCCACATGTTCCATGCAAACTCCCCCGCCGTACCGAAGGCGGCTCTGGAACGGATCAGGGCCCATGCAGCGCGCGATGGCTGGGCACTGCATGTCATCGATGCGGGCGAATTCGGCGATGAGCGCTACCTCGCCAATCCATCCAACCGCTGCTTCTATTGCAAGTCCGACCTCTACGGCTCGCTGAGTGCGATCACCGGCCGCCAGCTTCTCTCCGGTACCAATCTCGACGATCTCGGCGACTGGCGACCGGGGATGCAGGCAGCGCGCGAGAACCGCGTGCGTCACCCCTTCGTCGAAGCCGGTATCGACAAGGCCGGTATCCGGCGGATCGCGGCCGGGCTCGGGCTCGACGACCTCGCCGAACTGCCCGCCGCTCCCTGTCTTTCGAGCCGGGTGGAGACGGGCATTCGCATCGATCCGGCCGATCTCGTGCTGATCGACCGGATCGAAACGCTCGTTCGCGGACGGCATGCACCCGATACCGTTCGCTGCCGGCTGCGCGCCAATGCACTCGTGGTGGAACTTGAACCCGAAAATGCGCTCGATGCGGAGGCGCGTTCCCGGATCCGTGTCGAGATCCTCTCCATGCTCGACCGGCATCGGGCGGTACGCTTCGAACCCTACCGGCGCGGCAGTGCCTTTCGAGGACACGGTCAGCCTGCGGGAGCGCAGTCTTGAGCACGAATACAACCTTTGTCTGGGACAGGGAGCGCGAGGAACGGCTCGGTTTCGACGAGGCGATCTTCTGCGCCGGCAAGTCGATCGGACAGATCGAGACCATACTCGACGCCGCGTCGGCGGCAGGCCGGAGCCTGCTCCTGACACGCCTCGACGAAGCGAAGATCCCGGCTGCCTTCAGTTCCGAAATCGACCACGACCCCCTCTCGCGTACCGCCTTCTTCCACCCGGTCCGGAGCGCATCGACCAGCGGTCGGGTCGCCATCGCCACCGCCGGCACATCCGATCTCGCCGTTGCCCATGAAGCGCGACGCACGCTTGCCTATTACGGTGAACAGGCAACCATGTTCGCCGATATCGGTGTCGCCGCGCTCTGGCGGCTGGGCGAGCGTATCGAGGATATCCGCCGGCATCGGGTGTGCATCGTCGCTGCCGGCATGGATGCGGCCCTTGCGAGCGTGATGGGCGGCTTGTTCAGGGGCCCCGTACTCGCCGTTCCGACATCGGTCGGCTACGGTGTCGCCGAGGGTGGGCGGACCGCGCTCGACGCAATGCTCGCGAGCTGCGCGCCGGGAATCACGGTCTGCAATATCGACAATGGCTACGGCGCGGCCTGCGCTGCACTTCGCATACTGAACAGCGGATCATGACGGAACTCCAGCACGACACCTTCGCCTCGCCTGTCGGTACGATCATGCTGTTCGCCAAAAACGGCGTGCTCGTTCACCTCGATTTCGAGGATTGCCCCGGACGCATCGAACGCCTCCTGGAACGGCGCTTCGGCACGGTGACTTTCAGCCGCGTGGAACTCGATGAGCCGAAACAGGGGCTTGCAGACTATTTCGCCGGCAATATCAACGCACTCGACCGACTCGAGGTCGATCCCGGCGGAACCGAATTCCAGAACCGCCTGTGGCTGGCACTGCGCGGGATCGCCGGCGGCACGACGGCCAGCTATGCCGAGATGGCCATGCGCATCGGCAAGCCCAGGGCCGTGCGCGCGGTGGGACGCACCAACGGACTCAATCCCATCGCTCTCGTCCTTCCCTGTCACCGCGTCATCGGCAAGGATGGCAGTCTCACGGGCTATGCCGGCGGCCTCGAACGCAAGGCATGGCTTCTGCGACACGAAGGCGCGTTGCTGTAACCCGTTTCATGCGTCTCCATTGCCGCCCGGAAGGATGCGCAGCCCCTTGGCGCGGCGTTCGAGCCACCAGCCGTAAGCCTGTGGCCAGTTGCGGAAATCATCGTCGATGCCCATGGCGCGGGCCTGATGCAGGGGCCAATAGGGATCGTCGAGGACCGTCCGGGCGACGGCGACGAGATCGGCGCGGCCATTGTCGACGATTTCGGCTGCCTGCGGACCGTCGAGTATGAGACCGACGGCGATGGTCATGATGTCCGCGTCCTTTCGGATCCGTTCGGCGAAGGGGACATGCAGGCCGGGGCCATGCGACGTATCATGGGCGTTGATCCGCTCCTTCGGCACGACGCCGCCGGACGAACAGTCGATCGCATCCACGCCGCATCGTTTCAGCGCGCGGGCGAGTGCCACCGTGTCCTCGATCTCGCGTCCACCCGCAGCGCCGTCAACGGATGACACGCGAAAGAAGAGCGGCTTGCGGTCGGGCCAGACGGCACGCACGGCACTTGCGACCTCGAGTGGAAAGCGCATCCGGTTTTCCGCCGAACCGCCGTAGGAATCGGTTCGATGATTGGCGAGCGGCGAAAGGAAGGAGTGCAGGAGATAGCCGTGCGCACCATGGATCTCGACAATATCGAAACCGGCACGATCGGCGCGGATGGCGGCATCGGCGAAATTCTTCACCAGTACCGCGATTTCATCCGAACACAGCTCGGCCGGCACCAGCCAGCCGTCCTGAAACGCCTCATCGCTCGGCGCAACGATGGGCCAGGGCCGGTCACCCCGCGCGAGATCGGCCTCACCGAGCGGACCGTTGCCATACCATGGCCGCTGGCGGCTGGCCTTGCGCCCGGCATGGGCAAGCTGGATCGCAGGGACGGCCCCATGTCCGCGCAGGAAGGCAGTCGCCGCTTCGAGCGCGTCGCCCTGTGCATCATTCCATATGCCGAGATCGCCATGGGTGATCCGGCCTTGCGGACTGACCGCCGCCGCTTCGGTGCAGACAATACCGGCACCACCGAGCGCGAACTGCCCCAGATGCACCATATGCCAGTCACTGGCGAGACCGTCGGTGGCGGCATAGGTGCACATGGGCGAGACCATGATCCGGTTGCGGCTCGTGACCCCGCGGATCGAAAACGGCTCGAAGAGTGCTGTTGATGCTGGCGCTGTCATGATGTCCCGGACCTCCCCGTCCCGGATGATGTCCCGCTGCCGCCCTTGTTTCCGTCCGTTTCCCTCCGGTCGCGGTCGGGCGGCCGGGTGAGAAGTGCGACCTTGTTCATGAACCCCGGATCGTCGCCCGCCATGAGAAGAGGCATGGCCTTGACGATGGCGTCGAGCAGCGGTTCGAGCCAGGTCCGGTCGGTTTTCGAGAAATCGCCGAGCACATGGCCCGTGACCCTGCTCTTGTGCCCCGGATGGCCGATACCGATGCGCACCCGTCGGAAGTCCTTCGTGCCGATGCAGGCGGCGATGCTGCGCAGGCCGTTATGGCCGGCGACCCCGCCACCCAGCTTCACGCGGACCTTGCCCGGTGCGAGATCGAGCTCGTCATGCAGGACGATGATGTCTTCGGGTGCGAAACGGTGAAAGCGCGCGGCCTCGGCGACCGCGCGCCCCGATTCGTTCATGCAGGTTTGCGGTTCGAGCAGGAACGCACGCTCGCCGCCGACGGTTCCATCGGTCAGGCGGGCCTGAAACTTCCTGCGCCATGCCGGCAATCCGCAGGCATCGGCGACCGCGTCGAGGACCATGAAACCGACATTGTGCCGGTGCCCCGCATAGCGGTCGCCGGGATTTCCCAATCCGACCAGAAGTTTCAATGATCCGGCCCGTTTCGCAGATCCGCCGGCCCGATCCTATTCCTCGCTCTCGCCGCCGCTGCTCTCGCCACCCTCGGCTTCCTCGGCACCTTCGCCATCCTCGTCCTCGTCACCCGCGGGTCCGCGTCCGACAACCGTGCAGATCGTGAAATCGCGATCGGTGATGGTCGGCGTGACATCGTCCGGCAGGGTTACATGGCTGATGTGAATGGAATCGCCGATATCACATTTGCCCAGATCGACCTCGATGCCCTCCGGGATATGCTCGATGGGGCAGACCAGCTCGATTTCGCGGCGAACGATATTGAGCACGCCACCGCGCTTGATGCCCGGACAGGTGTCCTCATTGAGGAAATGCACCGGAATCTCGACGGTGATCGTCGCACCCTTGGCAACGCGGATGAAATCGACGTGCAAGGGAAGATCATTCACCGGGTGCAGTTGCGCCTCGCGCGGCAGGACGCGGAGCTT
This sequence comes from Geminicoccaceae bacterium, assembly GCA_020446285.1. GTDB lineage: Bacteria > Pseudomonadota > Alphaproteobacteria > Geminicoccales > Geminicoccaceae > JAGREO01. Next base: position 5,885 of record JAGREZ010000247.1, on the reverse strand, counting down.
GTTCTTTCCATCCTTGTGGAGTTCGACGATCGAGCTGAAGAAGCGCGGATTCATCTCGAGCTCGCGCTTGACCTCCCGCGCGGAGACGGCAACCTTCTTCGGTTCGCCCTTGCCACCGTAGATGATCGCCGGCAGCCAGCCCTCGCGACGCAGCGCGCGGGCTCCGCCCTTGCCGGTACGATCACGGTCGTCATAGATGAGGGAAACGATATCGGACATGGTCACTCCTTTTTCCCCTCCGGCATGCCGCACCATGCGCGCACCCCGGACAGGCAGTAGGGGAAGCGGACCATTCCCGCCTCCCGGTCAAACAATCAGGCTCAGTCCCACAGACTGGAGACGGAGGTTTCCGACGAGATCCGGCTGATCGCCTCGCCAATCAGGCTGGCGACCGACAGCACGCGGATCTTGTCGGTCACCCGCACCCCTTCGGTCGGACGGATGCTGTCGGTGATCACGAGCTTGTCGAGCGAACTGGCCGCCACCCGCGCCACCGCACCGCCCGACAACACGCCATGGGTCACATAGGCCTGAACGGATCTCGCACCGGATTCGAGCAGCGCATCGGCCGCATTGCAGAGCGTTCCGCCACTGTCGACGATATCGTCGACCAGCACGCAATGCTTGCCGTTGCAGTCGCCGATCACATGCATCACCTCGGAAACGCCCGCACGTTCGCGGCGCTTGTCAATGATCGCCAGCGGCGCGTCAAGCCGTTTGGCCAATCCGCGCGCGCGGGTGACACCGCCGACATCCGGCGAGACGATCATGAGATCCTCCGTGCCGAGGGAGCTGGCAATATCGGGTGCGAGCAACGGCGTGGAGTACAGATTGTCCACAGGAATATCGAAGAAGCCCTGGATCTGGCCCGCATGCAGCTCCATCGTGAGCACACGGTTCGCGCCGGCCTCGGTGATCAGGTTGGAGACGAGTTTTGCGGAGATGGGCGTTCGCGGGCCGGGCTTGCGGTCCTGGCGGGCATAGCCGAAATAGGGAATGACGGCGGTGATCCGGCGGGCCGACGAGCGGCGCAGCGCGTCGATGCACACCAGCAGCTCCATCAGATTGTCATTGGCCGGGTAGGATGTCGACTGGACGATGAACATGTCCTCGCCGCGCACATTCTCGTGGATCTCGACGAAAACCTCCATGTCGGCGAACCGGTGCACCGTGGCGCGGGTCATATCGATGCGGAGATAGGCGGCAATCGCCTCGGCCAAGGGTCTGTTGCTGTTCCCGGCAAGAAGCTTCATGCCCGATTTTCCGATGGGGAGTGTTGCGTTTGCGCGGTCCTTAGCAGCGGGCAGCCGCGAAGTAAACGCCAAGACGCCGCACCGGCCGGATATGCGCCGTATTCAAGGGGCGCATATCCGTTTCACCTGCCGCGTGAGCCGACCGAATTCAGATCGCGATACCGCCGTCGATGATGTTCACCGTACCGGTGGTATAGCTGCTGTCGTCGCTGGCGAGATAGAGGGCGAGCCGGGCGATTTCGTCGGCAGTGCCCAGCCGGCCCATCGGCTGGCGGGCGATGAAGGCGGCACGGGCCTTGTCATAGTCGCCCTGCGACTTGATCCGGTCCTCGAGCGACGGCGTCTCCACCGTACCGGGGCAGATGGCGTTGCAGCGGATACCGTTCTGCACGAAGTCGATGGCGATGGACTTGGTCAGGCCGATCACCGCGGCCTTGGTCGTGCCATAGACGAACCGGTTGACGATTCCCTTGGGCGCGCCGGCAACCGAACTCATGTTGACGATGGAACCGCCGCCGCCCTCGATCATCGCCGGCAGGAATGCCCTGCACATGCGGAACATCGCCCGGACATTGAGATCGTTGGAGAAATCCCAGTCCTTTTCACTGCACTCGAGAATGGTCCCGTGATGGACGAAACCGGCGCAGTTGAAGAGCACGTCAACGGCACCGAGTTCACCGGCCAGCGCCTCGATCTCGCCCGCATCCATCACGTCGAGGCGACGGGTCTCGCAGCCCTCGACCTTGGCCAGCGCTTCCTCGTTGATATCGGTGGCGATCACCCTCGCTCCCTCGGCGGCGAACAGCTCCGCCGAAGCCCTGCCGATACCCTGTGCCGCCGCCGTGACCAGCGCGGTCTTTCCCTCGAGACGTCTTGCCATGTCTACTCCCCTTCGAGAATTCCAAGGCACTTGAAGACGAAGGTGTAGACCTCCGCAAGCTCCTTGAGCGAATCGAAGCGGCCCGAGGCGCCGAAATGTCCCGCACCCATATTGGTCTTGAGCAGGAGAAGACTGTCATTGCCGCGCCT
>JAGREZ010000247.1:0-3483 GCA_020446285.1 Geminicoccaceae bacterium | reverse complement strand
GAGCGGATCCGCTCGAAATCCTCGGCGCTGGCAACGGGATTGCCCCATTCCGGCCATTCGATCGGTGTGAGCGGCAGTGTGTCGTCGAGCATGGTGTTGAGGACATCGACGAACGGCACCTGTGCGACTACCGCGCCGAAGAGCTCGGGGCGCATGTTGACGACCGCACCCATCAGCATGCCGCCGGCGCTGCCACCGGCAATGGCGATGCGTCCCGGGCGGGCATAGCCCTCTTCGATCAGCCTTTCGGCGCAGGCGATGAAGTCTGTGAACGTGTTGGTCTTCTTCGCGAGCTTGCCATCCTCGTACCAGCCGTAGCCGAGTTCGCTTCCGCCCCGGACATGGGCGATGGCGCAGGCAAAACCGCGTTCCATCAGGCTCAGGCGGTTACTGTTGAAGCCCGGATCCGAGCTCATGCCGTAGGAGCCGTAGCCGTAGAGATAGAGCAGCCCGTCGCCATCCTTCACGAAGTCGCGGCGATGAACGATGGAGACCGGAATGGCGGTTCCGTCGACCGCCCTCGCCCACAGACGATGGGTCTCGTAGAGCGAGGGATCGTAGCCCGAGGGAATCTCCTGGACCTTGCGCACCTCGAGTTCGCGCCGCCCGACATGATAGTCGTAGACCGTGCCGGGCGTGACCATGGAACTGTAGGCGAGGCGCAGGCGATCGGTTTCGAACTCGCGATTGTCGCCGAGAACGGCGGTAAAGACCTCTTCCCCGAAGGCGATGCTGTGCTCGCTACCGCCGTCATAGCCGCGAATGCGGATGTTGGAGAGCCCGTCCACACGCTCGCTGATGACGAGAAAACCGGCGAAGCACGAGGCGTCGAGCAGATAGTGGCGATCACTCGGGGCAATTTCCTCCACCCATGCCGCCTCGCCCGGATCGTCGCCCGGTGCGGAGACGAGGCGGAAATTGATGTGCCTGTCATTGGTGAGGATCCAGAAACGCCCGTGGGCATGGTCGATATCGTAGCGATGGCCGTCGCGCCGCGCCGCCACCGGCCGTGGCGGCGCCAGCGGGTCGCGGGTATCGACGAGATACGCCTCGCGGGTCACATGCGTGCCGCTGTAGATCACGATCCAGCGACGGTCGGAGGTCCGCGAAAGGGACACGAAATAGGCCGCGTCGTCCTCGGCATAGACGATGCTGTCTTCTGCCTCGTCGTGACCGAGACGGTGAGCGCGTACGCGGAACGGACGGAGATTCTCGTTCAGTTCGACATAGAACAGCACCGATCCGTCGGCCGACCAGATGACGCCACCGGAGGTGTTGTGAACGAGATCCGGAGTTTCACCGCCGGTTTCGAGATTGCGGATATGGACGACATAGCGCTCGGAACCGTCATCGTCGGTGGTGTAGGCGAGCAGCCGGTGGTCCGGGCTGATGGCGAGACTGCGCAGGTTGAAATAATCCTTGCCCGAAGCGAGTGCCGGCTCATCGAGAATGACGGTCTCGCCACCACCCTCACGATCCCGCCGATACCAGCTCCGATATTGCGCGCCGGCCTGAAAGCGCCAGCCATAGAGCCACGGGCCGTGGGGCGCCGGCACGGAAGCCTCGTCATCCTTGATCCGCCCCTTGAGTTCCGCATGCAACCGGTCGATGAAAGGCCTGTGAGGCTCCATGGTCTCCTTGAACCGGGCATTCTCCGCCTCGAGATAGGCGAGGATCCGGCTGTCCCTCACCTCGGGATAGCCCGGATCCCTGAGCCAGGCATAGTCATCTGTCCAGCGTACTCCGTGACGCTCGAGTTGCAGGGGGTGTCTTGCGGCCGCCGGCGCGGTCATGGGGATCCTCCGATAACGGGCTGGTTGAACCTGCTTCAACAGAGCCGGACTTTCTGTCAAGAAATGCGCGACTCTTTCGGCATTTGCGCGAAATCATCCAGGAGAGGAAATGAGCGATCCGGCAACGGGGAGTGATGAAGCAGGGCGTCTTCGCCGGATCGCGGCGACCGCCAGCCTTTCTCTCGCCGTCTTTCTTTCCCTCACCAAACTCGCAGCGGCCATCGCGACCGATTCGCTCGCGATCCTGACCTCGCTGATCGACAGTCTCGCCGACATCGCCGCATCGGGCATCACCTGGTTTTGCGTGCGCATCAGCCAGCAGCCACCCGATCACAGGCACCGTTACGGCCACGGCAAGGCCGAGAGCCTTTCCGCGCTGGCCCAGGCCGCACTGGTCTCGGGTACGGCGGTATTCATTCTCGTCGAGGCGATCCAGCGTTTCGTCGACCCGGTGACGATCCGCGCATCGTCCGTCGGTTATGGTGTCATGCTGCTCGCCATCGTTCTCACGATAGCACTCGTACTCTTTCAAAAACATGTGATCCGCAAGACGGGATCGCAGGCGATTGCCGCCGACAGCCTGCATTACAGCGCCGATCTCGCAACCAATCTCGGCGTGCTTCTGTCGATCTGGCTCGCATCGGGCATGGGCTGGCTTCAGGCCGATCCGGTGATCGCCCTTCTCATTGCCGGCTATCTGCTGTTCAATGCCACCATCATCGGTCGCGATGCGATCGACGTGCTCATGGATCACGAACTTCCGGGCGACCGGCGCGAAACCATCAAGCAGATCGTCAGCAGCAATCCCGATGTCGAGGGATTTCACGACCTGCGCACGCGCGAGGCCGGGACCACGCAGTTCATCGAGCTTCACGTCGAGATCGACGCGAACATGACGGTCGAGGAAGCCCACAATGTCACCGATGCACTCGAACGGGAGATCTTCGACGCCTTTCCGAAGGCGGAAGTCATCATCCATCAGGAGCCGGCGGGCATCGAGGACGAAAGGCTGGACGACGTGATCGCCGGCCGCGGAAAGGGAGGGATCGAATGAGCGCAAAGGGATATTTCAGACAGGCCTACGATCTCGAGGGACCCGAGGACGCACGCCGCCTCTATGGCGCCTGGGCGCCGGATTACGACAGCGAGATGATCGAGGCGGAAGGCTATCGCGGGCCGGAGATCCTGGCGGTCGAGGTCGAGCGAAGGGTCTCCGACAGGACGGGCTGGATCGTCGATATCGGCTGCGGCACCGGTCTGGTCGGCCAGTATCTCGCCGAACGCGGTTTCGCCAATGTCGACGGCATCGATCTCGTCCAGGAGATGCTCGACCAGGCCGCGGCGAAATCGTGCTATTCGCGTCTCATACGCGGCAATCTGCTCGACCGCGTGCCGGTCAATGACGACCGCTACGACATCGCCGTCAGTGCCGGAACCTTCACTCACAGCCATGTCGGGCCGGACGGGCTCGACGAGGTGATGCGTATCGTCAAGCCGGGCGGTCGGGCACTGATCCTTTGCAATGGCGAGGCCTTCGCGAGCGACGGCTATGAGGGGAAACTGCGGGATCTCGCGCGTCTCGGACTGGCCGATCTGACCGAATCCGTCGAGACGGACGCCATTCTCGGCAATGGCCTGAAAGGCCGGCTGCTGGTACTCGACATCCACCGATAGCCGGCTCTGCCGGCAG
>JAGREZ010000246.1 GCA_020446285.1 Geminicoccaceae bacterium | reverse complement strand
CCTGCGTGGCGCCTGAACGCAAGGGTAAATACCCCGCCGCAGCGGGGTATATTATCAGCTTCAGCGTTCCAGCAGCCTCGGCATCATCTCGGCGAAATTGCAGGGGCGGTGGCGGATATCGAGCTGGCTCAGGAGAATGCCGTCCCACGCATCGCGACAGGCGCCGGGCGAGCCGGGCAGGACGAAGACATAGGTGCCGGCGACGATGCCCGCATCGGCGCGCGACTGGATCGTCGAGGTGCCGATCTTCTCGTAGGACTGAAAGCGGAACAGCTCGCCGAAGCCCGCGATCTTCTTGTCGGCCACATCGTCGAGCGCTTCGGGGGTGACATCGCGGCCGGTGACGCCGGTGCCGCCGGTCGAGAGGATCACCTCGATATCCTCGCGCGCCGCCCATTGCCTCAGGCGCCCGGCGACGATGGCCCGCTCGTCCTTGACGATGTCGCGGATGACGAGCCTGTGCCCGGCCTGCTGAAGACGCTCGACCAGCGTGTCGCCGGAACGGTCGTCGGCCGGACTCCGCGTGTCGGAGACGGTCAGGACGGCGATGTTCAGGGGGCGAAAGGGGATGGACGGATCAATGCGACCGGGCATAGCGGAGTTCCGTATCGAACGAGCTGTAGATCGGCCACTGATTCCAGGCGAGCTGTTCGAGCGATGCCGGCGGCTGTTCGAGGCGAACGCGATAGGCCCAGATATTGGCCATGACCTTCTTGGCGTAGAGCCGGGTTTCCGGAATGGGAACGCTTTCGAGGAACAGCAGGGGATCGTTGTTCAGGTCGCTGAACCGGTCGACCCAGTCGTCGAGGCGCTTGAGCCCGGCATTGTAGGCGACCACCGTGTGGATGAGACTGCCATTGATGATCCCGTTATCGAGGAGCCGTTCGACATAGGCCTGACCGATGGTCATGTTGGTCACCGGATCGCCGAGCGTGTCGGCACCGGCATAATCGACATCGGTCCTGCGGGCGACGACCTTCGCCGTGCTGGGCAGGACCTGCATGATGCCGAGCGCGCCGGCGCTGCTCTTCGCCGCCGGATCGAAGCCGCTTTCCGCACGCATCAGCGAGAACAGCACGGCACGATCGATGCGGTAGCCGTTCTCGGGCTGCCACGCGGGGAGGGGATACATCGCACCGTCATGCCTGCGTCCGTCCTGCAGCCGCAGGCGCTGGGCGACGCGCATCTGTGCTGCCGGCAGGCGAAGGCTCTCGGCGAGGGCGGCGAGCGCCTCGGTGAGTTTCGGGCGCGCGCGCGCCGCGAGCTTGCGGATTTCCTTCTCGGCGAGCCCCGGCCGGTTCACCTGACCGAGTGCTATGGCACGCACGGCTCCCGGAAAGCTCGTGAGCGTATTCCGCATGTCCGGGTTCAGTCCGGATTCGTGCCAGTCGAAGGCGATCGGCAGTCCGAGAAGGCCGCGGGCAAGCAGTCCGTAGAACTCGTCGCTGGCGGCCGCCGCCTGTTCGAGGAAAACCCTGTGCAGCTCCGGCTTGCGCAGGGCGAGTGCCGCCCGCGCGGCCCAGAAGGCGGCCGATGCGGCTTCCTCGCCGGGAACGCTGGCCTGGGCCATCGTCGAGAAATGCTCGAATGCCTTGCCGATCTCGCCGAGCCGCCAGGCGGCGAGGCCGGCGGTCCAGTGCATGCGCGGTTCGATCCTGCCCGATCGACGCGCCGCCGGTGCGGCGTAGTCGAGGGCCTTGCGGTCCATGCGATTGGCGAAATAGCCCTTGGCGATGGTCCAGCGGGCGATATCCTGTTCCACCGTGTCGGCGGCGCGGGAATCGGCGTGCCGGAGCAGGCCCGTTGCCTGTGTCGGCCGGTCCTTGCTGACCAGTTCGCCGATGGTCTCGAGCCAGGATTGTACGACCGAGGTCTGCAATCTCGACCGCTTCGTCCCGCTCACATATTCCGTCTTGCGCTCTTCGAGCAGTTCCTGCCCGGAACCGCCGAGAAAACCGGCCACCGGCTTCTTCGGTTCCGGTACGCCGGGCGTATGGCGGCTGACCGCCAGCCGGTAGATGGATGCCGCCTGCGGCAGATCGGCATAGGCGTCGAGCCAGTCGGCGAGTTCGGCATATTTCGACCGGTAGGCGGTCGGATGCAGGTAGCGCTGGGCGAGCACATGGCCCATGAGCACATCATTGTCCAACTGGCGGATGACATGATCGGCGTCACGCCAGTGCCCGTCTTCCTGCAGGTCGAAGATCTTCTCGTAGCGGGCGATATCCGCTGCCCCGAGAGGTTGCGGCAGCGGGCCGAGCCGGGTGGGTATGTCCGCGTCCGGATTGAGGCGCGCGACCTTCACATTCTTCCCGCTTGCGGCCTCTCCGCTTGTAGCTTCTCCGCTTGTGGCTTCTCCGCTTCCGGTCTCTCCGCTCGGGGCTTCTCCGGTTCCGGTCTCTTTGCTACGGGCCTCCCCGGTTCCGGCCCACACGGCCCGTGCGGGCCGCTCCTCGAGGGATTGTGCTCCCGCCGACTGGGCCATCGCTCCGGCCGGCAAGCCGTCCGCGCCGATGCCGGGTGCGGTGAGCAGGGCTGTCGCGAGGAGAACCGTCCGCAGGAATCCCGCCCGGCGGATGGCCGGCATCCGTTCGACGGTGCCGGCGGCGGCGGATCCGGTCATCCACGCCATCATGCTAGTGAACGCTCCGTGCACCGGCTTCGTCGAGCCATTCGCTGATGGTCAGGAGATCGTTCCAGGCATCCTTCTTCTTGATCGGTTGTCGCAGCAGATAGGCCGGATGGAACATGACGATCGCCGGAATCGTCCGGCTTCCGTCGCCGACCGGAAAGGCCATGCGACGGCCGCGAAGCCGCGTCACGCCCTCGCTGACACCAAGCAGGGTGCGCGCCGCGGTTCCGCCGACGAAAACGATGACACCGGGATCGAGAATTTCCACCTGCCGTTCGAGAAAGGGCTGACAGACCGCGATTTCCATCGCCGTCGGCGTGCGGTTGCCCGGCGGGCGCCAGAAGATCGCGTTGGTGATCCACACCCTTGTGCGATCGAGGCCGATGGTCGCGAGCATCCGGTCGAGCAACTGGCCGCTGGGACCGACGAACGGCTTTCCCTGCCGGTCTTCCTGTGCGCCGGGCGCCTCGCCGATGAGCATGATCCGGGCCTGCGGGTTGCCATCGCCGAAACAGAGACGATTGGCCGTGCGCCGGAGCGCACATCCGTCGAAGCTGCGCAGCGCATCCTCGATTTCGGCGAGCGTCCCGCAGCGTGCGGCGATTTCGCGCGCGCCTTCGACGGCATCCGGCGACCGTCGCCCGGCCTGGGGGATCTGCCGATCCACATCGTCCGGCATTCCCCGGACAACCGCCCCGGCCACCATTCCCCGCCCCGGATGCGCTCGGGAAGCGGGCACGTCACCTGAATGCACGCCGCCAGAATGCACGTCGGAGGTGGGCAGGTCGCGGTACTGCCGGTCGTCGGCGAAGGCCGTGGGTACGTCATGCACGCAAGCGTCCACGCCCATGGATTCATACCAGGACAGCCAGATCTCGACCGCTGCGCCTGTTCCGCCGGTCGCGGACTCCATGGGGATCTCCTGCGTCGTCAAGCCAAACCCTGAACCGACCGGAACCGTCTGGGAGTCCGTCGATCCGACACATTGTTCACGCGAAGCGCTCGCTTCGCCCGTGCTCCTCTCGAATGGGTGGAGTAAGCCAAGAGACTTGCGACTGCAAGTGCCTAGAATGGCACAGGGCCGCGTGACAAATGTCACACGGCCGTGTTTTGTACATCGCGCGGTACGCCTTGGCGACTTTTCACCGATCCGGGCCGGAATTCAGCCATGCGAAGCGCTTCATGGTGCGAGGCATGGCCGGAACAGCACAGTCGTCGGGGAATGTCCGCCTCAGATATCACGGAACGGAATCGGCCGCCCCTCGCGGTCCACGACGAGCTTGCCGCTCTCATCCTGGCCGGCTATGTAACGACCATGACCGACCGCAGTTCCGACGTACAGGGCGGGCTTGATCTTCTTGCCATCGAACGTCTTCAACTGCTGAGCAGGACCACGAGCCGTGGGGTCGTTCTTGCTCTTCGACATCTTCAACATATCGGCTTCTCCAGCTTAAGGGCGGCTCGCGTGCGATCTACCGGCTACCCCCACTTTTCGACGTCTAAATGGTCAAAGGGCCCGTCTCCGTCAAGGACGAAGATCTCGGCGGGTGCCGGACTGGTCCTCGCCTTCACGCTCGGCGCCTGCATCGGCGATCCTTCCGGACTGGGGCGTCCGGGTGTCGGCGCGGCGCGCGCGGTCGAGGTGTCGCACGGCGATGTCTCCATCGCCGGCTCCTATCTCGCCGGCCGTGTCGCGCTCGACGAGGGCAACATGCTGGAAGCCGCCGACAATTTCGAGGTGGCACTGTCGGCCGAACCCGACGACAGCGACCTGCGCCGGCAGATCTTCGTGCTGCGCCTCGCCGG
>JAGREZ010000245.1 GCA_020446285.1 Geminicoccaceae bacterium | reverse complement strand
GAGAACGGCGCCGGCAAGTCGACACTGATCAAGATGCTGGCTGGTGTGCATACGGCCGATTCCGGCCGATTCCTGTTCGATGGCGAACCATTCGATCCGCGCGTCGCCCATCCCGGCATAGCGTTCATCCACCAGGACCTTGGTCTGATCGAGTGGATGACCGTCGCCGAGAACATCAGCCTCCTGCAGGACACATTTCCGAGACGGTTCGGTCTGATCGACTGGTGCGCGACACGTGAAAGGGCGCGCGAGGCACTGGCGGCCGTCACCGATAGCATCGATCCGGACATGCGCATTCAGGAGCTGACGCGTACAGAAAAATCACTGGTCGCCATCGCTAGGGCGCTCGCCCGCAACGCGCGTCTGCTGGTGCTCGATGAGCCCACCGCGAGCCTGCCCCTTTCGGATGTCGAGATGCTGCACAAGGTGCTCGGCAATCTTCGCGACTCGGGTGTGGCGATGATCTACGTGTCGCATCGGCTCGACGAGGTCTTCGCGATCGCCGATCGGGTCGTGGTGCTGCGCGACGGTTTCCTTGTCGGCGACGAGCCGATCGGAGCGCTCGACGGCGACAGCCTGATCCGCATGATCATCGGCCGGAAACTGGACGAGGTCTTCGCCCACCCGCCGCCTCCCGTCGAGAGTTCAATCGCCGTGCGGCTGGAATCGGTGTGTACCGACGAGGTGGGGCCAATCAGCCTCGAACTCCGCCGAGGCGAAGTGCTTGGCCTAGTCGGGTTGCGCGGTGCCGGGCAGGATGCGATCGGGCATGCGCTGTTCGGACGAAAGGCCATCGTCTCGGGTAGGGTGGTGCTCGGCGACGGTGCGTCCTTGTCGTCGGCACATCCAGGTGACTCAATTCGTCGCGGGATCTGCATGGTTGCCGGCGACCGCAATGCCGAATCGGTAGCACCCGGCCTGACTGTTCAGGAAAATATCTTTCTCAATCCGACGCTCACCGGGCGCGGAACGCTCTCCTTCAAGGCACCGCGTCGTGAAGCCGGAGAGGCGCGTGCGATCGGCACGACGTTCGACATCCGCCCCAATGACCCTTCGGCTCCGATCGAAACCCTCTCCGGCGGCAACCAGCAAAAGGTGGTCATGGCGCGCTGGATGAGCATTGGCGGCACGATCCTGATCCTCGAAGATCCGACCGCCGGTGTCGATGTAGGCTCCAAGGCAGATATCTATGGTCTGCTCGCAAGGGTGCTCGGCGACGGCCTCGCCGTCCTCCTGATCTCGACGGATTTCGAAGAAGTTGCCGCCATCAGCCACAGGGCCTGCGTCTTCCACGGCGGCCGCATCGTTGCCGAAATTCCACGCTCCGGACTGACCGTTTCATCACTCCTGAATGCCGCTTCACTTGATCCGGCCGAAGAGGAAGCCGCCCATGCAGTCGCTTGAGTCGAACGCGCTCGAACCGACCCGCGCGCAGCTGAAGGGATTGTCGGCATCGGCGAGGTTCATTCGATATCTGCCAGTCTACGGCCTGCCCATTCTGACCGTCCTGCTGGTCGCGCTGTTTTCCATTCTGCTGCCGCATACATTTCCGACCTTCCTCAACCTGCGTGCCATTCTGGGCGAAAAATCAGTCATCGCCCTTTTGTCGCTCGCTGCCATGATTCCGATGATGACCGGCCGTATCGACCTGACGGTCGGCTACGGGATCGTGATCTGGCATGTCTTCGCCATCAGCCTGCAAACGGTCTACGGATTTCCCTGGCCGCTCGCGGTCATCACAGTTCTGCTCGGCGGTTGTGTGCTCGGACTGCTGAACGGCCTTCTGGTCGAAGTGGCCCGGATCGACAGTTTCATCGCCACACTGGGCACCGGCACGATCATCTATGCACTGGCGCTCTGGCATACCGGTGGCCGTCAGGTTATCGGCATTCTGCCCGAGGGATTCACGAACCTCTATACCGCCACAGTCTTCGGGTTGCCGATCGCCGCATTCTATGTCCTCGCCATAGCGCTGGTGCTGTGGGTCGTGGCGGAGTACCTGCCAATCGGCAGGAATCTCTACGCCATCGGCGCGAATACCCGCGCGGCGGAACTCAACGGAATTCGTACGCGACGCTATGTCATCGCCGCTTTTGTCGCCTCCGGTCTGATCGGCGCCATCGCCGGCGTCGTCCTCGCCGCAAAGCTGCGGATCGGCCAGGCCAGCGTCGGCCTCGAGTTTCTCCTTCCGGCACTCGTGGGAGCCTTTCTCGGCTCGACGACGATCAAGCCCGGACGCGTCAATGTCTGGGGCACTATGGTCGGGGTGATCATCCTCGCCGTCGGGATCTCGGGCATCCAGCAGCTTGGCGGCGCGTTCTTCGTCGAGCCTTTGTTCAATGGCACGACGCTCCTGATCGCGATCGGTATCGCTGGATATGCGCAACGCAAACGCAGTTCTGTGCGGCACGAGCGTGCACACGCGTCCAATCCGACGCCAACACACGAAACCACCAGGAATCTTCAAAACGGAATACCTACAGGCAAGGGAGGAAACCAATGAAAATGGAACTCACGACTGTCGTTGCGGCGATGCTTGCGGCGGGGACTGTTCTGGGCGGTCAGATCGCGCGTGCGGACGCCATCGACGATGCGCGTGCCTATGTCGAGGCCGCCACCAAACCGAATCCACCATGGAACGGGCCGACGACCGGTCCGGCAGCCGAGAGCGGCAAGACCATCGTCTATGTTGCCGCGGATCTTCGCAATGGCGGCATTCTGGGCGTGTCGGAGGGTGTCGAGGAAGCGGCAGCTGCCATCAACTGGACAGTTCGCGTCATCGACGGCCAGGGCAGCGTCTCCGGGCGATCTGCGGCGTTGCAACAGGCGATCGCGCTCGAGCCGGACGGACTCGTGCTCGGCGGGATCGACGCCAACGAGCAGGCTGAGGCGATCAAGCAGGCCGATGCAGCAGGGATCAAGGTGATTGGCTGGCATGCGACCGCCAGCGCCGGCCCATCCGACACTCTGCCGATCTTCACCAATATCACGACCGATCCGCTCGAGGTGTCCCGTGCTGCCGCCAGCCTCGTTGTGGCGGACAGCGAAGGCAAGGCAGGCGTCGTGATCTTCACCGACAGCGTCTACGAGATCGCTGTCGCCAAGTCGGACGCCATGGCCGACATCATCCGCGCTTGCTCGTCATGCACGCTGCTCACGACCGAAGACACGCCGCTGGCGGAGGCGAGCACCCGCATGTCGCCCCTGACCAACGCGCTACTGCAACGTTTCGGTGATGAATGGACCTACTCGCTGACCATCAACGACCTGCCCATCGATTTCATGGCCGCACCCTTGCAGTCGGCCGGAAAGGATCCCGCAGGCTTTCCGCGCAATGTTTCGGCCGGTGACGGTTCGCAGGCGGCATTCCAGCGCATCCAGACGAACTACTATCAGTACGGAACCGTGGCTGAGCCGCTTTCGATGCACGGCTGGCAGGTGGTCGACGAAATGAACCGAGCCCTCGCCGGCGCCGAGGACTCAGGATTTATCGCGCCGGTTCATCTCTTCGTTCCCGATAATGTCATGCAGGATGGCGGTGCCAAATTCGTCTATGATCCCGACAATGGATATCGCGACATCTACCGCGGAATCTGGGGCGTCAAATAGGCGTTTACGGTAAACCGGAGCATCTTGCGAAGTCATGAACCACCTGCGGAACGAACAGGCGTTCCGCAGGTGAGGGGCGGGCGGCTTTACAGGCCTTTTTCAGCGCCCTGTTATCCCTGATATTCGAGGATGTAGAGGCCGCCATTGTAGTCGTTCGCGTAGACGATGCCTTCCTTCGAGACCCAGACGTCGCAATTCTGGATGACGAGCGGTCTGTTGGGGCGCTGGTCGATCAGCCGTTCAGGCGTCGGTGGAACGAATGCCGCGACTTCCCTGGGTCGAAATGGATCGGAGATATCCGTTACCCGTATGCCAGCATTCTGATAGGTCGAGAAAATGAGCTGATCGCTGACCAGACCATCGGGCCGGTTCTCGTACAGATTATGCGGGCCGAAATGTCCACCCTTGTTCACATAGTCCGCTTCGTCGGGAACCGGGAAGGTCGAGATGCTGACCGGGTTGGTTGGCTCACGGATATCGAACATCCAGATATGCTTGATACCGTCGGCGCAATTGTCCAGCACGGCCTCGTCGAGCACAACCAGCAGGTCACGGTCGGGCAGGGGCAGGCAATTGTGTGTCCCGCCGCCGAAGGGCGGGGACCAGTTGCGACGTGTGATCAGCGCCGGATTGGCCCGATCGGCGACATCGATCATCACCAGACCCGCGTCCCGCCACGCACCATATGCGGTGTCGCCATGGATGATCGCATGGTGCAAGCCGGCACGCGCCTCGCTTTCACCCGGCATCTCGCCGGCAGCGGCATTCATGCCCGGCAACCAGAAGCGGCCTGATTCCTTTGGATTGGCCGGATCGGCCATGTCGATGGTCATGAAGATGTAATCGGTGAAACCGTCCAGCAGGACCGATGCGTAGGCCCACCGTCCTCCCGTATACCATAGCCGGTGAATGCCTCCGCCCTCGACCGGCATGAACGATATCTGGCGTGGCTCGGCCGGGTTGGAAATATCATAGACCGACATGCCAGCCGTCCAGTCCCGTTCACGCGTCTGATCGGCGGTACCGACCTTCTTGCCGATCTTGCCCTTGTAATATTCCGTTTCGTCCTGGAATTCGGCTGCGGCGAACATGTCCTTGGCATTGATGACCAGCAACAGGTCGTCGTGGGTCTGCAGGTGGATATTCCAGGTATTGGGTGGAGCTGGAACATAGTTCACCGGCCTGGGATAGCGCGGCTCGCGCACGTCGATGACGCTGAACCCCTTCGAGAACATGTGCCCGGTAATGGCAAAGCCCTTGTTGACCATCAACTGGACACCGTCGGGACGACCGCCCTGATCGGAGTGCCCTATCAGTTTCATGTTTTTCGCAAATTCCGGTGTCGGCAAGTCTGCATGGTTCATTTGAACTCTCCTCCCAAAGGACATCCATCATTCCTGAAAGTTGCTCAGTTTACCGCATGCGTCACTGCTCCGCATTCGCCCGAAGGTCAGAATCAGGAGGATTTCGGTCAAATGGGTGAGGCGATGATGCACAGATCGGAATTCGGACGTTTGTCGCCCCTCCCGGCCGTTGTTCACGTCACCTTTGCGGTGATGGACGAGAGTAATGGGATGGACGGCTCCCGCAGGTCGTGTCTCGAACGTGGTGAAAATTCGTAACCCTCCGGCGTGAGCCGTCTGCCTTGGCGTGTGGTTGATGGCGTAAGAGCATGCCTTATGGCATGCGCTAGGTTCTGTTGAGAATTGACAAG
>JAGREZ010000244.1 GCA_020446285.1 Geminicoccaceae bacterium | reverse complement strand
ACGAAGGCTGCCGGATCCTCCACACCCCAATGAGCGGTCATCGGCTGTCCCGGCCATGCCGGACAGGCCTCGTTTGCGGCATTGTCACAGACCGTGAAGACGAAATCCATCACCGGAGCGTCCGGAGTGGTGAACTCGTCCCAGCTCTTCGAACGCAGATGGTCCGTCTTGAAGTTGAGTTTGCGCATGAGTGCGAGGGCTTCGGGGTGAACGCTTCCCCTGGGCTGGCTGCCGGCGGAAAAGGCGCGAAAGCGTCCCTGGCTCCAGCGTTGCAGGGAGCACTCCGCCATGATGCTGCGGGCGGAATTCCCGGTACAAAGGAAAAGAACGTTGTAGATCGGATCCGACATGGTTTCAGGTTCCCTTTTCTTGCCGGATACTGGCGATACCGGACACAAGCGGGTTTCGGGTCGGTCGGGAAGGTGGACTTCCATGAAATTCGATATTTAGACAAATATCGAATTATCAGTAAAACCGACCTAGCCGACCCGACTGTCCATGTCGAGTGGATTCGATGCCGGCTCGCGCGGCAGCGCGGAGAAATTGCGCGCCGCGCGGGGCGTTGGTTTGCTCAGGCGACCGCGTGCACGATCTTGCGCAACTTGTCGATGATCTGGCTGATCTGCTCCTCGCTGACGATCAGCGGCGGCGACAGGGCGATGGTGTCGCCGGTGATGCGGAGCATGATGTCATGCTCATGGAAGCCCAGGCGCATGGCCTCGTAGGCACGATGGCCGACCTTGCCCGGAATGGAGGACATCTCGACAGCGCCCATGAGGCCGATATTGCGGATATCGATGATGTTCGGCTCGCCAGCGAGGCTGTGCAGCGCTTCCTCCCAGACGGGAGCGAGTGACGCTGCGCGTTCGAACAGGCCTTCTTCCTTGTAGGTTTCGAGGGTCGCCAGAGCCGCGGCGCAGGCGACGGGGTGGGCACTGTAGGTGTAACCGTGGAAGAGCTCGATCAGACGCTCGTCCGCCTGGCTGCCGATGATGGTATCGTAGATTTCCTTCGATGCCATGACCGCACCCATGGGAATCACGCCCGAGGTGAGCCCCTTGGCGGTGGTGACGAGATCCGGCTCGACGCCGAAATATTCCGCCGCCGATCCCTTGCCGAGGCGGCCATAGGCGGTAATCACCTCGTCGAAGATGAGCAGGATGCCGTGCTTCTTCGTGATCTCGCGGATCTTTTCGAGATAGCCGCGTGGCGGCGGATAAACGCCGATGGAGCCGGCGACGGGCTCGATGATGACGGCGGCTATGTTCGAGGCGTCATGCAGGGCGACCAGCCTTTCGAGTTCATCGGCGAGATGTGCACCATGCTCCGGCTGGCCTTTCGTGAAGGCATTCCTTTCGATGTCGAGCGTGTGCGACAGGTGGTCGATGCCGCCGAGCGCCTGACCGAACCATTTGCGATTGGCCACCATGCCGCCCACGGAAATGCCACCGAACCCCACGCCGTGATAGCCACGCTCACGACCGATCAGTCTGGTGCGCGTGCCTTCACCGCGCGCACGCTGATAGGCCAGCGCGATCTTGAGAGCGGTGTCGACCGATTCCGAGCCCGAATTGGTGAAGAAGGCGTAGTCGAGCTGGCCGGGGAAGAGATTGGCAAGCTTCGAGGCGAGCTCGAACGCCTTGGGATGGCTGAACTGGAAGGAGGGGGCGAAGTCGAGTTCGGCGACCTGCGCCTGCACCGCCTTGACGATCCGCTCGCGGCCATGCCCGGCATTACAGCACCAGAGTCCGGCCGTCGCATCGAGGATCCTGCGGCCGTCGGTGGAGGTGAAATGCATGTTCTCGGCCTTCGCCAGCAGGCGCGGCGCCGCCTTGAACTGCTTGTTCGGCGTGAACGGGATCCAGAACGCTTCAAGGTCGTTCGGCACGTTCGTCATGTCTTCGGTCAGCATCGGCACCTCCTGTCGTATTGCAGCCTTTTTCTGCCTGTCCGGGCATACTGTCAATTGCGCGCTCGAAGCGCTGTCCGGTATCCGCACGAAGCGTTATCACTGAGGCCGCCGCGACGTTGCAAGGCCCTTGCAAACGGCGCACGGACGCCTCGCGACCATCACCGCGCGGGGCAGCGATCAGACAAAAAGGGGAGACCATTTCATGACTGCCGAAACCGCCGCCCGCGCCCTCGCCGATGCCTTCCGGTCGCGCTCGCTCGTCGATCCACCCGAGGAAGCCGCCCTGGCCGACGGCTATGCCGTGCAGCGGCTCGCTGTCGAGGCGGCCGGTGGCGATATCGCCGGCTGGAAGATCGGCGCTACCAACGAGAAGGCCTGCGCATTGCTGAAGACGGACGGCCCGTTCTACGGTCCGATCATGGCATCCGCCAACGTCTCCGGTGAGGCGAATGTCGCTGCCCCGCCGGGTCTCGCTGCCGCCGAGATCGAACTTGCCTTCCGTCTCGCCGCCGATCTGCCGAGACGTGCGGAGTCCTACACGATCGATGAACTGCGTGCCGCCATCGCCTCCGCCCATCCGGCGATCGAGCTCATCGGCGTGCGCCAGAAGCTCGCCGGTCCGCTGACCGCCGCCCGTGCCATTCCCGATTTCGGCGGCAATGTCCTGTTCACCGCCGGAGCCGCCATCGACGGCTGGCAGGACGTCGCCGCTTGCGAAATCGCCGCATGCTGCCTTGTCAACGGCGAGGAGAAGAATGCCGGTACGGCCGATATCGTCCTGGGCGATCCGCTCGAATCCCTGCGCTGGCTTGCCGACAATGGGCCCGGTCTTCGCGCGGGCCAGTGGATCAGTACCGGGACGATTACAGGCGTGACTCCGGTAAGGGCGGGCGACTCCGTCACGGGTGATTTCGGCGTTCGCGGCTCGATATCCATCCGGCTCGACGTCTGATCCGCCGACCGGCCGCGTCCGGCGTCACCCCCTGTCGAGTGATGAGCTGCCATCGGGGAAGGTCAGACGGCCCAGAAGGGCGGGGCCGGCGGCGCCGGTGGCACGCGGGACATTGGCGGGCTCGCCTTCGATCAGGAGTTGGGCGAGGAGCGCGAATGCGAGGGCTTCCTTGAAGTCGGGGTCGATGCCTGTCTCGTCTGGATGGGTGAATTCCACTCCGGCCAGTCCGTGACGAAGGCGGGCCATCAGCGTTGTATTGTGTGCACCACCGCCGGCGATGAAGGCGCGTTCGATCCGCTTGCCCCGTGCTGCTGCAATGATGCATTCGGCTGTCCAGGCGGTGACCGTGGCGAGGAGATCCTGCCAGTCGCTGTCCGATTGCGGCGATGCCCTTTCGACGAGCGCGTCGGTGAATTCCCGGCCGAACTGTTCGCGACCCGCCGATTTGGGCGCCTCGGCAGTCACGAACGGGTGGGTCATGAGTTCGGCAAGCAGCTTCTCGTTGACCCGGCCGCGCGCGGCTTCGGCACCGCCTTCGTCGAAAAGGGTGGTGCCGTTCGTCCGGCGTTCGACGATCCGGTCGATGACCATGTTGCCGGGGCCGCAATCGAAGGCGAGGGGCTCCTCGTTGCTCCTGTGCAGTGGTGGCACGATGGTGAGGTTGGCGATACCGCCGATATTGACCGAGAGCACGGCCGCATCGTCGAGCCCCATGACGAGGCGGTCGAAGATCGGCACCAGCGGCGCACCACAGCCTCCGGCCACGACATCGCCCCGGCGGAAATCATGGGCGACGACGCAGTCCAGCCGATTGGCCAGAAAACCCGGCTCGCCGATCTGCAGCGTCGTGCGCCCATGCTCGTGACAGACCGTCTGGCCGTGGCTGCCGACGAGATCGACCGCTATTCCGTGTTTGCGCGCGAGATCGAGGGTGGCCTCGGCATACCAGCGGCCGAGTTCGATATCGAGCCGCGCCGCCTCGACGAGATCGCCCTCCATGGCCTGTTCGATGCGTGGACGAAACCGATCGGGCATGGGGGCGGTGTGAGCGGCGAGCATCTCCATGCGCCGCTTGCCACCGGCTTGCCCATCGACGTGGCAGAATGCGATGTCGAGCCCGTCCATCGACGTACCGGACATGAGCCCGGCGATCACCGGCCTTTTCTTGCGAGAAAGGGCTTCGAGACGGGCAAGCGGACTGTGGCCGGTTTTCATCGGCTCTCTTTTTCTCCTGTTACATGGTTCCGGGAAAACTGCCTCCGTCGATCAGAAGGTTCTGGCCGGTGATGTAACCTGCCTGCACCGAGCAGAGGAACGCGCAGAGCTCGCCGAACTCGTGCGGATCGCCGAAGCGGCGGGCGGGGATGGCAGCGGCGGCGTTCTTCGCGATCTCGGCCGGATCCCTGCCGGTCTTCTTCGCATTGAATTCGAAATTGCCGCGCAGGCGGTCGGTATCGAAGCGGCCGGGCAGGATATTGTTGATGGTCACACCCGTGGGCGCCACCGCTCGGGCGGTTCCGGCGACGAACCCGGTCAGGCCCGTGCGTGCGCCGTTGGAAAGGCCCAGTTCGGCAATCGGTGCCTTGACCGCTGAGGAGGTGATGTTGACGATCCGCCCGAATCTGCGCTCGCCCATGCCGTCGACGACCGCGCGGATGAGTTCGATGGGGGTGATCATGTTGGCGGTCACCGCCTTGATCCATTCTGCCTCGCCCCATTCGCGGAAATCGCCGGGCGGCGGGCCGCCGGCGTTGTTGACGAGAATGTCGACTTCGCCTGCGGCGTCGAGAACCTGTTTGCGTCCTTCGGCGGTGGTGATGTCGCAGGCGACCGTCGTCACCGCGCGACCCGTCCTTTCACGGATCTCGGCCGCCGTTGCCTCGAGTGCATCCGCTCCCCGCGCGTTCATGACGAGATCGACGCCGTTCGTTGCGAGCGACATCGCACAGGCGCGACCGAGCCCCTTGCTCGCGGCGCAGACGATCGCCTTCCTGCCAGTGATCCCGAGATCCATTCCATCCTCCTCGATCGATTGCATTCTGCCGGCGGTGACAATGCCCGTCCGGCGCGGCCGCGTCGAGAAGAGATGGCCCTCTTTCAGCACCCTGCCGGATGCGATCAACGGCACGCCTGCATCATTCGACGTCGAAACACCGATACATGCGCCGGCCATTGTGGGTGAGATGATGGCAGGAGCGCATCGCACCGGTGATTGTATCCACACGCCACATGGTGGCATTGGTCCCGGAGATCTGATAGCGCCCGGTCGGCTGCGGTCCGGCATCGCTGTCCCTGATGAGCAGGATGGCGATGATCAGCACCAGTGTCGCGATTGCGACATTTTTCGGTGACATGGCTTGTCTTTCCTCCCGAATGCCCGGAATTGTCCCTTTCGCCAGTCTGTTAGCAACAGGAACGGGCGCTGTGAGGAGGATGTCCGTTCGGGCATACCGAAGGGGTGGAAAAGGGAACTTCTTCTGACCGGCTCACGCTGACCGGCTCACGCATCATCCTGCACGAGTGCCAGGACGCGGCGGGCGAGGGGCAGGGTGATGGGCCATTTGGCGTGGAGGGAGGCACGGTCGAGGGCGCGGACGGTGCGGCGCGCGGCTTCGAACGAGCGCTCCATGTTGCGCAGGAGATAGGTCACGACCTCGCCCGGGACATTCAGCTGACGGTCGCGGAACTGCTTGACCAGGACGGCGGCAAGGAGCTCGTCGCGCGGGGCGGCGATGTGCGCCGTGAGCGATGTGCGAAGCCTCGAGGCGAGGTCGGGCAGTGTCGGCAGCCAGGCGCCCAGCGGCGTGGAGGCAGTGAGCAGGACCGAACCGCCGCGCTCGCGGCAGATATTGTAGAGTTGCAGCAGGAGCACATCGTCCTCGACGTGATCGGCATCGTCGATCACGCAGGCCCGCAGCCGGCCCAGCCGTTCGATGGGGCAGCCATCGGCGAAGACATCGGCCGCGCTCAGGAACAGTGCACCGGCGCGCGCGGCCCAGATCCGCCCGAGATGGCTCTTTCCGCAACCGGCCGGTCCGTCGATGATGAGTGCCGGCGCGGGCCAGTCCGGCCAGGAGAGCACGGCGTCGATGGCCTGCTCGTTGGAGAGGTCGCGAAGAAAATCCTCGAGCCCCGCACCTTCCTGCACGGGGAGGTCGAGCACCATCTGCCGCAGTGACGGCTCAAGTCGCATCAGACGATGCCTGTGCTTGTCGCGAGAGGAAAACCGTTTCGGACAGGGGGGCTCTCAGACCGATCGCCGACGAAGCGGCACGTCGCGCCAGGCCACCATGGCGTAGAGCAGAAGCGAAATCAGCGCGACGGCGGCAACCGCCGGAATGCCGATATCCACGAGCGGCCCCGTTGGCCATGAGAAGGCACGGTCGAAGAGGATCATGCCGACGAGCACGAGTTGCAGGGCTGTGGAAATCTTGCCGATGGCGAGTGGTGCCACCTTGAGATGCCGGGTTCGTGCATAGAGTGCGGCGGTCGAGACGACGATTGCCGAGTCGCGAAAACAGAGAAGCAGGATGAACCAGCCCGGCACGGCCCCGACCCACCAGAGCGAGACGAGCGCTCCGGCAAGCAGCGTCTTGTCGGCGACCGGATCGACGGCCGAGCCGAAGGTCGAGCAGCCGCCCGTCATGCGCGCGACCGTACCGTCGACCGCGTCGCTGAGGCCGGCGACCAGGAAAATCCAGAATGCGAGCTTCTCCTGACCGGCGATGATGGCCATGACGATCGGCGCGACACTCGCCAGCCGGAGCAGCGTGATTGCGTTCGCGAGTTGCGGTATGGCGGATGCAAGCCATTTCGCGGCGAGTCGCTCTAGGGCAACCGACCGCCGCTTCGGCCTTCCGCTGGTAGCAACAGCCATCGGTTCGTTTCCTCCTGCAGCCTCAACCCCCGGGATTCCAGAGCCCGGTCGAGCTGGGACTGTCCACCGATATAGGCCAGCCGCAGGGATGCCTCGGATTGTGAGAACGCATTCACCGCGACCGACTGAATCTCGGGCACGCCGTTCAGTATGCTTCTTATGTGCGCCCATCCCTGCAGATCGGCAAGTGGGACACTCACCGAAAGCGTATCGGGTCGTCCGACGCGTACCAGATGGTCGGGTTTCCATTGGCTTTCCAGCGCGCTCATCACCCGTCGCGCTGCCTGTCGCCATACCGTCCCGCTGTTGCCGGGGGGTGTCGCTACCCGCATTCCCTCCAGATGGTAGGGCCAGGCGAGGGCCGTTTCCTGATAGAGCTCGAGATCGCTCGCCGAAGCGGCGTCGGCTGTCGTCGGCCGGGCGACGACGACGATTGCCGATGTCGCATTGTAGCGGGTCGCAAGCGCCGCCACGGCTTCGGGGATCTCCGGTCGGCGAAGGGCGGTGGAGAGTGTCGCCACATCGCTCAGGTCCCCGAGCGGCAGACGGATGTCGAGCAGCGTTCCGCGTTCGGCCTCGATCGACCAGGCCTCGCGCCAGGGATTGTCCTCGCTCCAGAAATCGAGTGTCCCATCGCGTTCGATCGCCGGCAGGACGAGGAGCGGATCGGAGGGGGCTATGATCATCGGCACCCCGCTCGCCTCGACGAGCTTGCGCACCCGTTCGCCATCATAGCTGACGAGCATGGTGGCGACATAGCGGGTCGCCGCGACCTGTTCGTGCTCGACCATGTGGCTGCGCGCATAGCTCGAGGCATCGATACCGGAGGTGTCCGGCAACTGGTCATGATAGGCAGGGATCGTCAGCTTCTGCAAAAGCCGGCCGAGGCCGATACGCTGCGCTTCCGCAATTGCCTGACCCTGGGCGTCGACAGCCGATTCGGCACTGACATCCACTTCGATGCCGCTCACCGAGAAGATGTCCGCCGCCATTGCCGGGCCACCCCGCAATGAAAGAAGGGCAAGAGCGGCGAACAGGATCAACCGGCATTTCCGGGCATTTGTCAGGGCATTTGCAAAATTTGCGGCGATGCCTACAAGTCGACCCCGTCCGAAAGCTTCCTTCGGCATGTTCACTTCCCTCATCTGCTCGGCCACATCTACTACGCTGCGAGACGCACTTGGAACAACAACCTGGTACACCGCGACGCGACGCCTATGCCGACGCCGGCGTCGACATTGCCGCTGGCAACGCTCTCGTCGAGGCGATCAGACCACTTGCCGGATCGACCGCGCGCGTCGGCAGCAATCCCGATCTCGGCGGTTTCGGCGGTCTTTTCGACCTCGCCGCCTGCGGTTTCCGCGATCCCGTTCTGGTTTCCGCCACCGACGGTGTCGGAACGAAGATGCTGCTCGGCATCGCGCATGACCGCATCGACGGTCTCGGTATCGACCTCGTGGCGATGAGCGTCAACGATCTGGTTGTGCAGGGAGCCACCCCGCTGTTCTTTCTCGACTATCTTGCCACGTCGAGGCTGGATATCGAACGTGCCCGGCGACTCATTGCCGGCATCGCCGAGGGGTGTCGCGAAGCCGGCTGCGCGCTTGTCGGCGGCGAAACGGCGGAAATGCCCGATGTCTACCGGCCGGGCGATTTCGATCTCGCCGGCTTTGCCGTCGGTGCCGTGGAGCGCGACGGAATCCTGCCGAGACCGGTGCGTCCGGGCGATCGTCTTCTCGGGCTCGTGTCGAGCGGTGTTCATTCCAACGGATTCTCGCTGGTGCGCAAGCTCGTTGCCCGGCATGGCGAGCCCGAGGGTATCGATCTCCTCGCGCCCACCCGCATCTATGTGAAAAGCTGCCTCGAGGCGATCGCCACGGGTCATGTGCGGGCACTGGCCCACATCACCGGCGGTGGTTTGCTCGAAAACGTGCCGCGTTTCATGACGAACGGCCTCGTCGCGCGGATCGATGCGGCACGCTGGCCGCTGCCGCCGGTGTTCGAGTGGCTCGCGCGGGCGGGCGGACTCTCGTCGGTGGAACTCGCCCGTACCTTCAATTGCGGCATCGGCATGGTGGTGGCCGTCGCCGAGGCGGATGTGCGCGAGGTGATCGCGGTTTTCGGGAAGGCCGGTGAAACCGTCCGTGAAATCGGCGGGATCGTCGAGGCTGACGATGCCGGCGCGGCACCCGCCGTGTGGATCGACAACGCCGAAGAGGCCTGGCCATGCTGCGCACGGCCGTCCTGATCTCCGGTGGCGGGAGCAACCTTCAGGCGCTGATCGATGCAAGCGCCCGCGGTGAAACGGGTGCGTCGATCGCCCTTGTCATCTCCAGCGAGGCGGATGCACTCGGCCTTGAGCGCGCGCGCAGGGCCGGCATCGAAACGGCAGTGATCGACCATCGTGCATGTTCCTGCCGCGAAGAATTCGATGCCGCGATCGACGAAACGCTTCGCGCGAGGGGGATCGAGCTTGTTTGCCTTGCCGGTTTCATGCGCATTCTCGGCCGCGCGATCACGACCGGCTGGCAGGGCCGGATGCTCAACATCCACCCCTCGCTGCTGCCGTCCTTCAAGGGTCTCCACACCCACGAACGGGCGATCGGCGCCGGCGTGAAGGTCCATGGCTGCACGGTCCATCTCGTCACCCCCGAACTCGACGACGGCCCGATCCTCGTTCAGGGCCTGGTCCCCGTCCTGCCCGACGACACACCGCCGATCCTCGCCGCGCGCGTGCTGGAAGTGGAACATCTGTGCTATCCGCAAGCGCTGGCCTCCCTCTGCGCCCCGGACCGGGTGTCACCACAGCTCCTGCTGCATCCCCTCCTCACCACTGACGGACGCGTTCCTCAGTCGTGAAACGAAGAGAAGGACGAAGGGTGCCAACCCGAATTTCTCAAGAAGGACAGACCCATCGGGACGGTGAATACGGGAAAGCAGAGCTGGCACATCAAGAATGGTGGAAACACACGGGATCCTATGCGTTGCCTGCGCATCTACTACTGCTTCGACCCGCAGACCCGGCAGATCGTCGTGTCCGACATGCCGGCGCACCGCCGGACAGGGGCGACTTGAACTCAATCAAAATACGTCAGCTTGTGACGGAGGCATAATGCTCGCCGCCTCGTTTGGCGCTGTGCGGTAACCGACGGCGCACAGGCTATTTTCGGCGGCGATCGGCGGTGTCTGGCGGGCCGAAGCCGATGAAAAAGAGAACTACACCTACGCTATAGCCCTCTGAAAGCATGTAGATTAAAAGCCAAAAGGAATTGATCTGGGATCGAAACATACTGCAAAGATGACAGCATGAGTAACAGCATGACCGACGCCCTGTCGCCTCTGGCAAGCCGCATGTCGCGCGTCGTTCGCGAACACGAGGTGCTTCGCGTTGCAGGTTGGATGACCGGCGACGAACCCACCGCTGTTGCCAACGCCGCCATTGAAGAAGTGCTCAGATGGGCGCAGCGGCGCTGTGGCGGCCAGTTGCCGCCCGAGGCATGGGAGCGCAAGTCCTTCGACTA
Source organism: Geminicoccaceae bacterium (assembly GCA_020446285.1). Lineage (GTDB taxonomy): Bacteria > Pseudomonadota > Alphaproteobacteria > Geminicoccales > Geminicoccaceae > JAGREO01. The sequence continues at coordinate 2,863 of JAGREZ010000244.1, read as the reverse complement.
CCTGTCTGGCGGACGGAACAGCAGCTGCGTACATCTCCAGGCTGGCACGTCCGACCTCTGGGCCATCCGCGCCGACGACCCCGACAAGACTGTCGCCGAACGGGTCTGGACCACAGAAGTGGTCGTTGGTCTGCTGCCCGATCAGCCCGCGAAGTTCAGCGCCCGATTGATGGTAAGCACGCCCGAAGCTGACCTACAGATCGAGCCGCACACTCCGGGTTTCATCCAGCAGGTCGTCGAGAATTGCAAGCTGATCAGCGGCCAGAAACTGCTCTCCGTCGCGCCGGCGGTCCATGAGACCGAGGCGGACGCCGAAGACCTGATCGACTATTTGACCGAACCGTCGCGGCAACTGCCCATCTTCGCGGTGACCCTGGCCGAGAACGGACAGGCCGATCATCCGACGCTTGACACGGCAGCCCTCAGTCGCGCCACGCTCGGTATCGGGCATGTTGCGCTGCTCCACCCCGCAGCGACCTGGCGACTGACCGAACGGTTCGGTAAGTTCAAATCGGTTTTCGGAGGCGCGGCGCGTGTCTATTTGCCGGGCTTTTCCGATGATGCTGACCCCTACATCCACCGCCTCGTTCTCGCCAATCAGCTGGATACAGCCGAGGGCGCCGCTCGGGCGACGCGCTGGATGCGGCAACTGGCCGCGCAGGAAAGCGTCCTGCGAGCGAAGCTCGGCCGCGATGTGCTGCCCTTCGCGGCGATCCGCAACGCCAATCTGCAACTGCGCCAGCAAAACCTCCGGAACGAGGACGCCAGTGCCAGTGATCAACTCGTCGCCGCAAACGACCGGATTGATGCGCTTGAAAAACAGATCGCGTCGATGGGCTCGGAACAGGACTATTACATTGCGGAATACGAGAAGGAGCGGGCGCGCGCTGAACTCTCAGAATCTCAGTCACAGAAATCCGCGTATCGGATTCAACAACTGACAGACCAGCTCAAGGCGAAGGGCGATGATCCAGACAAGGACATCGCAATTCCTGCAAGCTGGCAGGAGCTGTCCGCATGGTGTGATGAACAATTGGCGGGCCGACTTGTTCTGACACCAAACGCACATCGTGGAGCGCGGAATCCGGTATTCACTGATGTCGAGACAGCAGCGCGCAGCCTGCTGTGGCTGGCATCGGATTGCAGGGACCAACGCATCAAGGGCGGGGGCGGATCGATCAACAACGTGACGATCATGGATGGCATCCAGAATGCTTCCTGTGGCGCGGACACCTACGAGTTCGACTGGAACGGTCGGAGGTTCTCAGCCGACTGGCACATCAAGAATGGTGGAAACACACGCGATCCCTCGCGTTGCCTGCGCATCTACTATTGCTTCGATCCGCAGACGCAGCAGATCGTGGTGTCCGACATGCCTGCGCACCGCCGGACAGGTGCGACTTGAACTCTATCAAAATACGTCAGCTTATGACGGAGGTATGATGCTCGCCTCCTCGTTTGGTGCCGTGCGGTGATCGGCGGCACACAGGCTATTGCGTGCGGCAATCGGCGGTGTCTGGCGGAAGCGGTGGGATTCGAACCCACGAACGGGTTGCCCCGTTGCTGGTTTTCAAGACCAGTGCCTTCAACCACTCGGCCACGCTTCCCTGTCGTCCGGCTGTCGCTCTATCTGCCATCTTGTGAGGGGCTTGGCCAGATCGAAGCGGAGGGGGCGTCCGGCGATCAGGTCCGGTTGCATCGCTTCATGGGTGGCTGTAGCTTCCGCGCAGGTTTTCTCGATGGACGGGAGCTGTCCCCCATGTCGCTCGATCAGGCAACGGTCGCGCGGATCGCGCGGCTTGCGCGTATCCACATTCCCGAAGGCGAGCAGGCGGAACTCGCCGTCGAGCTCTCCCGGATTCTCGGCTGGATCGAGCAGCTCGGCGAGGTCGACACCGACGATGTCGAACCCCTGCGCTCGGTGATGGAGCTCGACCGGAACTGGCGCGTGGATGCGGTGACCGACGGCGATTGCCGTGACGATGTGCTGGCCAATGCGCCGGCGGAGCATGAGGGCTGTTTCGTCGTGCCGAAGGTGATCGAGTGATGGCGGACATTCTCGATATGGGTCTTTGCGAGGCAAGGGCGGCGCTCGACCGGCGCGAGCTGAGTTCGGTGGAACTGACCGGCGCGCATGTCGAGGCCGTCGCCGCCGCCCGTGCGCTCAACGCGTTCATCCTGGAAACGCCCGATCACGCGATGGCGATGGCGAAGGCCAGCGACGAACGGCGCGCACGCGGCGAGGGCGGCCTCATGGAAGGGCTGCCTGTCGCCATCAAGGACCTGTTCTGCACGAAGGGTATCCCCTCGACGGCGGCGTCGCGGATCCTCGAGGGGTTCGTTCCGCCCTATGAAAGCCATGTCACCGCACGGCTATGGGAGGAAGGGGCGGTCTGCCTCGGCAAGACCAATCTCGACGAGTTCGCCATGGGCTCGTCCAACATGACCTCGCACTGGGGCGGTGTGCGCAGTCCATGGACGCGCGAGGGCGACAATGCCGATCTGGTCCCGGGCGGCAGTTCGGGCGGGTCGGCGGCGGCGGTGGTGGCGCGGGTCGCGCTTGCCGCTACCGGGACCGATACGGGCGGCTCGATCCGTCAGCCGGCCGCCTTTACCGGCATTGTCGGGCTCAAGCCGACCTATGGGCGCTGTTCGCGCCGGGGGATCGTCGCCTTCGCCAGTTCGCTCGATCAGGCGGGGCCGATGACGCGAACTGTGGCCGATGCGGCACTGATGCTGCAGGCCATGGCCGGCTTCGATCCGGGCGACATGACATCGGCCGATCTTCCCGTACCCGACTGGTCGACGGGCCTCAGGCGCGATGTGAAGGGCCTGCGTATCGGCATTCCGCGCGACTATCGCG
>JAGREZ010000243.1:4857-10953 GCA_020446285.1 Geminicoccaceae bacterium | reverse complement strand
ATGGGCCTCGATTTCCCCCGCTGACCTCACCGTCATGTCAGGATTTTCCCATATCAGCGTGTTGGCGATATGATGCGCGCGATGGCTTGAACGCATATCGGGGCGGTGGAGAATGCTGAACGACAGGAATCAGCCGGAGCGGGCGGCACCGCCGGCCGTCGTCACACATGTGCTGGCGGCCCTTCTGGCCCTTCTCCTTGCCGGTGTGGTGCCCCGGACGGGCAACGCCACCGAGATCGGCTGGGACGGGCAGCATCTGTCGATCAGCGATGCCGAGGGGCCCGTCGTTACCGTGCTCGAGGACATCGCCCTCACGATCGGTGCCGGCCTCGATGTGCGCGGCGAGCTCGGCGATGTGCGCCATGCCTCCATCGCCGCCGGCGAACCGGGCAATGTCATTCGCGAACTGGTGCGCCCGCACAGCCTCATCCTCCGCTTCGACGGCAATACCGGCCTGCCGCGGCAGATCCTCGTGCGCGAGGGCGATGGCGGCAGCTACGGGTTCGATACAAGCGAACCGGCGGTGGAGCGGATCGAGCCACCCGTCATCAACCGTCCGTCGCTGGATGACGAGATGTTCAAGTCCCGCTTGCGGGATCTCTCCGTCGATGGCGGGCCGCTCGCCGCCCGCGAGATCGCGCGCATGTCGGCCGGTCCGGCGCGCCCCGAGATGCGCCGCCTCGCCATCGTCGCGCTCACGCGGATCGGCGGCAATGAGGCGCTGTCGGTCCTGCGCGATGGCCTGCGCGATCCGCATCCGCATATCCGCCTGCAATCCGCGCGCGGGCTCCGCAAGCTGCTCGGCGCCGGTGCGCAGGCGGATTTGAGCGCGGCCATGCAGAACGAATCCGACGAGACCGTCCACGCGGCCATGGAGCGACTGGCCGGACAACGGCCGTAAGGGCGCGTGTGCCGGTTCAGCGCCGCGGCCAGCGCCATGCGGGAGCCATGGCGGCGGCATCGGCGCAAGCGATCCCGGTCTCGCCGAGTTCCCTCGTCAGTTCGAGATGCAGGCAGTCTTCATCCATGCACAGCCGTTCGACGAGCACCGGGGCGTGGGAGACGATGATGATCTGGCTCTCCCGGGCGGCTCGGCGGATCAGCCGGCCGAGTGCGGGGAGAAGGTCCGGATGCAGGCTGGTCTCCGGTTCGTTCAGGACGATAAGGCCCGCCGGACGCGGTGACAGCAGTGCCGCGAGCAGGAACAGATAGCGCAAGGTGCCGTCGGAAAGCTCGGCCGTCCGCATGGGACGGAGCAGGCCATGCTGGCGGATGCGCAGCTCATGGCCCGAGGCCGCGTCGCCGGTCTCGATGATGGAGCCGGGAAAGGCGTCGTCGAACGCCTCGTCGAGCGCGTCGCCGTCGCCGATCCGGCGGATCGTGCCGATCGCCGCTGCGAGATCGCTGCCGTCGGCGGCGATGATCGGCGTGTAGGTTGCGATATTCGATGAGCGCAGCGGCGCGTCCCGGTCGGTGCGGATCTGGTCATAAAACCGCCAGTCGCGGATGGCCTCGCGCAGGCCGAGAAGCTCCGGCGCCTCGCGCGGATCGTTGGCATGGGTCATCATGCTCTCGAACATGCCGATACGCCGCTCGAGGGTGATCCACGTCCCTTGCGAACCGCGCATGCGAACGGCCGCACCGCGTCGCTCGACGAAGAGATTGGCGCGTCCGAGCGTCTCGCCGGTCCAGAGCGCCTCGCACTTGATCTCGGGATCGTCGGGAAAGAGCGCCTGTGTCGGCTGCGGCAAGCCGAGATCGATGGCATAGCCGTAATCCTCGCCCGAAAAGCCGAGCCGCAACGCCACCGGCGCCTTGCGCACCGTTCCCTGAACCGGCGCCGCACCCGAGCGCATGGCCCGCGATATCCGCTCGGGCCCGGCCCAGAGCGTCGCGGTCAGTCCGCCCTCGGCGGCAAGTGATGCCACCACCCGCCCCTGCGCGACATCGGCCAGCAGCCGCAGCGCCTTGTAGACATTGGACTTGCCGGTGCCATTGGCGCCGGTGACGAGGGTGAGCCGGGCGAGCGGCAGGACCAGATCGCGGATCGAACGATACCCCGAAATGGCGAGCTTCGAGATCAACGCGGACCAGTCTCGGCCGAACGAACGTCCAGCGCCCGTGCCAGCCGGGCGCGATGCAGTTCCGGCGACAGGCGGTAGCGGTCCTCGCCATAGATCCGGCCGAGATGGCCGATCGTGCCGGCGATCCGGCTCAGGCCGACGGATTTCGCGAGGGCGAGCGGACCTTGCGGATAATTGACGCCGGCGACCATGGCGGCATCGATGTCATCGGCTGCGGCCACGCCGAAATGCACCGCATCCGCCGCCTCGTTGGCGAGCATCGCCACCGTCCTGAGAACGACGAGCCCCGGCAGGTCACGCACCACCGAGACCCTGCGTCCGCCGATCTGGAGAAATCCGGCGATGGCGTCGCGCCGGGCATCGTCCATATCCGGCGAGAAGGCCACCGCCAGACGCGGCGTGGCGGCGAAATCGAGGCAGAGATCGACGAGTGCTGTCGGCATGTCATCCTCGAGTGCGCGTTCCGCGGCGGGCCGGCCGTCGCTCATCGCCAGCTGCGCGCCGGCGATGGAGATGACACCGCGCCCGAGCGCGTCGCGTTCGACCGTCACGCCCGCCTCAAGGGCGGCCAGCACCAGCGGTGCCAGCGGCCCCGGATCGCCCTCCACCACGATCGAACCGGGCATGCTCGCGGACGGTTCCTCCGCCGCGACCGCCGGCACCGCACCCTCGCGGTAATCGAAAAATCCGATGCCGGATTTGCGCCCGAGCCGGCCGGCTTCAACCATCTCCTCCTGCAACAGCGAAGGCCGGTAACGCGGATCCTGGAACATCGCGTCATGGACCGAGCGGGTCACCGCCGCGTTCACGTCCTGGCCGATCAGGTCGGTGAGCTCGAACGGCCCCATGCGAAAGCCGCCGCAATCGCGCAGGATCGCATCGATGGTGGCCGCATCCGCTGCCCCTTCGGCGAGCAGGCGCAGGGCCTCGCCATAGAAGGGCCGCGCCACGCGATTGACGATGAAGCCCGGCGTCGAACGCGCGCGTGCGGCGACCTTGCCCCATGCAACAGCGGTCGCCACGACCGTTTCCGCCACATCCGCCCCGGTCAGGAGCCCCGAAATGACTTCGACCAGCTTCATGACCGGTGCCGGATTGAAGAAGTGCATCCCGAGAAACCGCTCGGGACGGCGAAGACCGGCGGCAATCGCGGTTATCGGGATCGAGGAGGTATTGCTGGCGAGAATGGCGTCATCGGTCACATGCCGCTCGACTTCGGCAAAAAGCGCGCGCTTGGTGGCAAGTTCCTCGATCACCGCTTCCACGACCAGCGCACAACCGGCGAGATCGGCGGCGGTGGCAGCGGGACGAAGGCGGGCGAGCGCATCGCAGGCAGCATCCCCGGCGAGCCTGCCCTTGTCGACCAGCCGCCGGAGCCGCGCTTCGATCCCGGCGCGCGCGCGTTCGACGATCGCCGGATCGCGGTCGACGAGAATGACGGGATGTCCCGCCTGCAAGGCCACTTGCGCGATGCCAGCCCCCATCGTTCCGGCACCGACGATCCCGACAGCGGCCTCCGGCGCCAGTGGCCGAACCATCACACTCCCCTTCACACACCCCTGAATACAGCCTTGCGCCCCGTCCTTCGGGCAAGGATTCCCTCGGCATGGTCGGCGCTTCGACCGAGCGCGCGCTGGAGATATTTCTCGACGTCGAGCTGCTGGTCGAGCGTGTTGCCCGGCGCACAATGTATCGCCTTTTTGGTGGTGGCAAAAGCCCTGGTCGGGCCGTGCGCCAGCTCGCGGGCAAGCACGAACGCCACCTCGAGCAGCCGCTCGTCCTCGACCGCCTTCCAGATCAGGCCCCATTCCGCCGCCTGCTCAGCACCAAGACTCTCGCCGAGGAGTGCGAGCCCCATCGCCCGCTGCAACCCGACCAGCCTTGGAAGGAACCATGTCGCACCGGCATCGGGCATCAGGCCGAGGCCGGCAAAGGGCTGCACGAAGCTCGCCGAACGCGCGGCGAACACCAGATCGCAGGCCAGCGCCACGCTGACCGCAGCACCGGCGGCAATGCCGTTGACGGCACAGATCACCGGCATCTCGAGCTGGCGGATCCGGCGCAGCAGCGGGTTGTAGTAGCGCTCCGGCAGCTTGCCGAAATCGGGCGGTTCCGGCGGATTGCCCATGATCTCGTCATCGAGGTCATGGCCGATGGAAAAGGCCCCGCCATTGCCGGTGAGCAGAACGGCGCGGATACCGTCATCGCCCGCCGCCCGGTCGAGACAGGCATTCAGTTCGGCGTGCATGGCAGCGTTGAACGCGTTGCGTCTGTCCGGACGGTTGAGCGTCACCAGCGCAACCCCGCCCTCGTCATCATACAGTACGGTTTGATCGACCAAGAAACCGAACCTCCTTGGAGCCGGAACGATCCATCTGGTAAACTATAGTAATTGAATTTGATATGACACGAATCAACCTTTGGGGGAAACAACCTTGCCTTGCACCGATGCTGCCGTGTCGCGTCCCGGAACCGCACGGCCATGCTGATCGCCCAGATCAGCGACCCGCACATTCGCGAGAACCGTGCGCCGATCGGCCCTGTCGACACCGCCCTTTGTCTCGAACGCGCCGTCGACGCGATCAATGCCTTCACGCCGCGCATCGAGGTCGTGCTGCTCAGCGGCGATATCGGCAATGACGGCACGCCCGGCGAATATGCCATCGCCCGCTCGATCCTCGACCGGCTGATGATGCCGCTCTACGTCATTCCCGGAAATCACGACCGCCGCAAACCGCTCGCCGCCTCGTTCGCCGGCCTGTCGACGATGTATGCAGACAGTCCCTACCTGCAATACAGCGCCGATATCGGCCCGATCCGCCTGCTCGCTCTCGATACGCTCGTCGAGGGTCGCAGCGAGGGCGCGCTGTGCAACGATCGCCTCGACTGGCTGGCGCTCGAACTCGCCGGCGCGGAACGCCCTGTGATGGTGATGATGCACCATCCGCCGATCCGCTGCGGCATCGTCGGCATGGACCGCATCCGGCTGATCGAGGGCGAGAAACGGTTCGCCAACGTCATCGCCGGGCATGCGAACATCGAGTGCATCGTGACGGGCCATGTGCACAGGTCCATCGTCAGCCGCTTCGCCGGAACCATCGTCCAGGTCTGCCCGGGGATCGCACACCAGGTCGACCTCGATCTCACCCCCGACGCCCCCGTCGCCATCCGCGCCGAACCGCCCGCCTTCCTCATCCACAATGTCGGCGAGGACGGTTCGGTGGTGACCCACCGCCAGCCCGTCGACGATTGCGGCCGGGCCATCACCTTCGAGGCGATCTTCGGCTGATAGCGAAACGCCGCGCGTTCAGGCGAAGCCGAGCAGGCGGGGAACGGTGAGCGAGAGTGCGGGAATGAAGGTGATGAGGAAGATCACGCCGATCTCGACGGCCAGGAACGGCAGCATCTCGATCGCGATCGCCTCCGCCTTCTCGCGGCTGATCGAGGCTGCCGTGAACAGCACGAGGCCCATGGGCGGCGTCGCCAGCCCGACCGTCACATTGACGCACATGACGATGGCGAAATGCAGCGGCTCGACGCCGAGCTTCGCCATGATCGGCGAGAGGATCGGCCCGAGGATGAGAATGGCCGGGCCGGCATCGAGGAACATGCCGATGAAGAGCAGCAGGAGATTGATGAGGAAGAGCAGGATGTAGGGATTGTCGGAGATCGACAGCACGAACCGGGTCATGATTCCGGGCGCGCCGGAGATGGTCACGACCCAGGCGAACGCCACCGCAGCACCCACCAGCAGCATGATGACGCCGGAAGCCATGGCGGCGCGGAAGAGGACCGCGGGCAGTTCGCGGAAGGTCACCGTGCGCAGGACGAAGAGCGAGAGAATGAGCGCATAGCCGGCGGCAGCACCAGCCGCTTCGGTTGGCGTGAAGATGCCGCCGAGGATCCCGCCGAGGATGATGACGGGCGTGAGCAGCGGCCAGAAGGCCGCCTTGGCGGCCCTGCCGCGTTCCGTCCACGTCGCCTTGCGCGCGGCCACCGGATAGTTGCGCTT
>JAGREZ010000243.1:4458-4807 GCA_020446285.1 Geminicoccaceae bacterium | reverse complement strand
CGATGCCGGCGGCGAAGAGGCCGGCGGGCGACACTTCCTTGATGATGAAGGCATAGATGATCATGATTCCCGATGGCGGGATGATCGGCCCGATCACCGATGAGGCGGCGGTGACGGCGGCGGCGAAACGGCGGGTATAGCCCTGTTTCTCCATGGCCGGAATGAGCATCGAGCCGAGCGCGGAGGTATCGGCCACGGCCGAGCCCGAAAGGCCGGCGAAGAGGATCGAGGAGAGGATGTTGACCTGCGCCAGCCCGCCGCGGACATGGCCGATCAGGCTTTGCGCGAAGAGGACGAGGCTGCGGGTGATGCCACCCGAATTCATCAGTTCGCCGGCGAGGATGAAGAA
>JAGREZ010000243.1:401-4372 GCA_020446285.1 Geminicoccaceae bacterium | reverse complement strand
AAGAGGCTGATGCCGGGTGCCAGCAGGAGCACGAACACGACCGGGATGCCCACGGCCATCATGACGAGGAAGAGCCAGAAGAAGGCGATCGACATGAATTCAGTCCTCCACCACGCGCATGTCGGCCGAGGGCGCGGGCGGAATCGCCAGTTCGTCGCCGGGGTCGATCACGCCGGCCAGATCGCGCAGCGCGCGTTCGGCGCCGACCAGCAGCATGGCGATGAACGAGGCCGGCATGATCATGTAGATCCACGCCATCTGCACCGGCACGGTATTGGCGCGGATCTTCCATCCCCGCTCGATGAAGCCCGCCGTCTGGATGACGAGGAAGACGAGGAGCAGGATGACGAGGAAGTGGGTCATGAGGCCGAGCATGTGCGCGCCGCGTCCGTCAAGCCGGCTGGAGAGCGTGTCGAGGGAGACGTTCGAGCCGACCCGGTAGGCGATGGGAGCGACGGCGAAGGTCATCCAGATGGCCATCATCAGCAGCACGTCTTCCGACCAGACGAGCGAATCGTTGAGGACATAGCGGAAGAAGACGGCGGCGACCATGATCGCCAGCATGAGGCCCATCAGCGACAGACTCATGATCCGGGCGACGGCGGCGACGCCGGTATTGAAAGCGGCGAGCGCGCGGATCGCCCTCCCGAGGATCTGCATGACCGCGTGACCTCCCTGAACCGTTCTTCAGGAACCCCCGGTTGCCGGAGGCCTCCACGGCGCATACCACGCCCGGCCGCAAAGGGCCATCATCACCCGGCAGCGGGTCACCCGGCCGGAAACCGCCGCAGGCCGCCCGTCACAACCCCTGCAGGAAGGGATTGCCAGCGCGTTCCTCGCCGATGGTGGAGCCGGGGCCATGGCCGCAGATGAAGCCCATATCGTCGCCGAGCGGCAGGATCTTGTCGCGAATGGCGTCGAGCAATGCCCGATGATCGCCATAGGGAAAGTCGGTGCGGCCGATGGAGCCCTGAAACAGCACGTCACCCATGAGGGTGAAGCCCAGCCGGCGATTGACGAAAACCAGATGGCCCGGCGTGTGGCCCGGACAATGGAGGACCTCGAAACGCTCGCCGATGAGATCGAGCGTCTCGCCTTCGACAAGGAAACGGTCCGGCACGCAATCCCGCGCGCCGATGAGCCCGAACTGCCGCCCCTGCTCCGCCAGCCCGTCGAGCAGGAACCGGTCGCGCTCGTCGGGCCCGATGACCGGCACATCCCCGCCGAGCGCCTCCTTCAGTTCCGCGGCGCCGCCGGCATGGTCGATGTGACCGTGCGTGAGCAGGATCGCACTGACGCTGACGCCGGTCTGTTCGATCACCGAGAGGATGCGCGGGACATCCCCGCCCGGATCGACCACCACGCCCTCGCCGCGCGCATCGTTGAACATGAGCGAGCAGTTCTGCTGCAGCGGTGTCACCGGAATGATCGCCACCTTGAAGCCTGGCTGGTCCCCGTCTGCGGTCATGGCGGCGCTGTCCCCCTCATGTGAAAGCCGCCGCTTCTATGCAGCCTCGGACGATCCGGCGCAACCTCGGCGGCCTGATGAAGGCGCGGCGACGAATGGCGCGTCAGCTGCCGCAACCGCCGCCGCCGCAACCGTCGGAAGAACCGCCGCAATCGTCGGAAGAACTGCCGCAACCGCCGAACCAGCCGGGTGAGCTGTCGCTGCCGCGCCTGCGCCGCTTGCGCGGCCGGCCGGCAAGATCGCGGAAAAGCGATGCGGCGAGACCAAGAACGACGACAGCCACCATGAGCCACATCCAGCCGCTGGCCGACGTCCCCTCGCCGCCTTCGGCATGGCCGGTGCCGGCCAGTGCGACAAGTCCGACCCCGCCGAGCGCCGCTCCGCCCGCCAGCGCCCGCGCCGATCGCGGCAGGAGCCAGTAGTCGGAGCGGTCGATCCAGAGGAGATCGCCCGCCCCGGCGAAACGCGCTTGCGGCAACGGCCAGAACGCCTCGGGCGGAACCTCTCCGAACGCCCGCTCATAGCTCGCCAGCGTGCGCTTGTACTGCTCGAGATATTTGCGATCCTCGCTCTCGCCGCCGGCGGTGGGCTCGTGATGCAGCGGACGGCCGAGGACCTCGCCGCACATCTCCTGCCAGTAGCTGCGCGAATGGGTCAGATGGAGGTGCCAGACCTGATCGACATCCCGCGATGGCGTGACCGGATGCGGCGCACGCACCGCCAGATAGACGAAACGCTTGTATTCGTGGATCGCCCGGCGGGCCCGGTCGATCGGCCAGCCATTCTCGCGGGCGAGACGGCGAACGAAACCGGGCGGACGATCCTCCGCCTCGAGCGGCATCGCCTCGAGCGCCTGCCAGAGTGCGTCATCGCCGGCCGGTTCGAGCCGGAGCGTGGCCGGTTTCTCCTTGCAGTCCATGGCGAAAGTCCCTCGTGTCCATGCCACGACCATGAACCCTGACGGTTAATACCGTGTGAACGAGTGTCATCCGGTGCCGTGACTTGACGGCGGTGGCGCCGGCGGGACAGGAAGGCGCATCCGTCCGGCACCACCGCCCGCCGCACAAGCTGCATACAGGAGGCATGGCTTGGCACTTTCATCCGTGGATTACATCGTGATCGGTTCCGGCAGCGCCGGCGCGGCGCTCGCCTGCAGGCTTTCCGAAAGCGGCCGCCACAGCGTGCTGGTGATCGAGGCGGGCGGCAGCGATGCCGGGCCGTTCGTGCAGATGCCGGCGGCGCTTTCCTACCCCATGGGCATGAAGACCTATGACTGGGGCTACCGGAGCGAGCCCGAGCCGCATCTCGGCGGCCGCCGGCTGCAATGTCCGCGCGGGCGGGTGATCGGCGGTTCCTCCTCGATCAACGGCATGGTCTATGTGCGCGGCCACGCATGCGATTTCGATCAATGGGAGACGATGGGCGCCACCGGCTGGGGCTATCGCCATGTGCTGCCCTACTTCCGCCGCATGGAGACCAGCCATGGCGGCGAGGCGGGCTGGCGCGGGACGGACGGTCCCCTGCATGTACGCCGCGGCGAAAGGCGCAATCCGCTGTATGCAGCCTTCGTCGAGGCCGGCAGGCAGGCAGGCTACGGCCTCACCGACGATTACAACGGCTCGCGTCAGGAAGGCTTCGGCGCGATGGAAATGACGGTCCACAAGGGCCGCCGCTGGTCCACGGCCAATGCCTATCTGCGCCCCGCCCTGCGCCGGCCGAACGTCGCACTGATGAGCCGCACGCTCTGCCGGCGCATCCTGTTCGATGGCAAGCGGGCCACCGGCGTGGAGATTGCGCAAGGCGACATCGTGCGGACGGTGCGGGCCGAAATCGAGATCGTCATCGCCGCGGGTTCGATCAACTCGCCCCGCCTGCTCATGCTCTCCGGCATCGGCGACGCCGCGAGCCTGAAACAGCACGGCATCGCCCCCGTTGCCGACCGGCCGGGTGTCGGCGAAAACCTGCAGGATCACCTCGAACTCTACATCCAGATGGCCTGTATACAGCCGATCACCCTCTACAGCCACCTCGACCCGCTGTCGAAAGCGCTGATCGGCCTTCGCTGGCTCGCGCTCAAAAGCGGCCCCGGCGCCACCAACCATTTCGAGAGCTGCGCCTTCATCCGCTCGAAGGCCGGCATCGCCTGGCCGGACATCCAGTTCCATTTCCTTCCCGTCGCCATCCGCTATGACGGCACCGCCCCCGCCGAGGGCCACGGCTTCCAGGCGCATGTCGGGCCGATGCGCAGCAGAAGCCGCGGCCATGTCCGGCTGCGCTCGGCGGATCCGGCGGAGCCCCCGGCGGTCCTCTTCAACTACCTGTCGGCAGACGGGGACATGGAGGATTTCCGCAACTGCATACACCTCACCCGCGAGATCTTCGCCCAGGACGCGTTCGCCCCGTTTCGCGGCCACGAGATCCGGCCCGGCAGCGACCTGCAGACCGACGAACAGCTCGACGCCTTCATCCGCGAGCATGTCGAGAGCGCCTATCACCCCTGCGG
>JAGREZ010000243.1:0-283 GCA_020446285.1 Geminicoccaceae bacterium | reverse complement strand
GGCCCGTCGATCATGACCGGCGAAAAGGCCGCCGACCACATTCTCGGCCGCGAGCCGCTCGCCGCCGCCAATGTCACCCCATGGATTCACCCCGACTGGCAGAACAGCCAGCGCTGAACCGCGGAAATGCCGCCTTGTCCGACGGTATGCGATAAATTCCCCAATTGTATGGATTCACCGCGAGCCAAAGCCCTGTATACAATCAGGCTTTTCGGAATCTCGTGTGCGTGTCCGCCGCATGGAAGCTGTATACAGGTCTGGTCGCCGCGGCGATGGCGGCGTC